>JBBRDX010000001.1:0-55537 GCA_038203515.1 Actinomycetales bacterium
GTACGCCCTGGGAATTGCCGAGGTAGGTGAGCCACGCTGTTCCGGTGTACTCCCACGTCATGTCGGCGGCGGCGGAGGTCATCAACATTCGAGCGGGAACGCTGCCAGGCACGTTGGTGAGATCTGTGACCGTGAAGCCCGCCGCAGTAGCGGCGATCACCGCAATCTTGCCGAGGATGAGTTGCTCGGTGAAATTCTTGGAGGTGACGGTAAGGGAGGCTCCGGTCGGCAGATCGAGTGGGGAGATCGTGCCGGGAGAGACCGCGGGAACATAGGTGGCGGCGGGCTGCAGACCGCAGCCGGTGAGAGCGAGGAGCCCGACGCCCAAGACGGCGAGCGTGCGGATGATGCGATTCTTTACAGTGCGTTTCTGCACCGTGCGCTTCCTGAGTGGGCGATTAGTGAGTGGGTGATTCATCAGTGAGCGATTCATCACAGTCCTTTCGGACGGGCGACCTGCTCGACGATACGGCCGAGCCAATCGATGGAGAGCGCGAGAAGCGCGATAAGCAGCGCCCCGGAGACGAGCACGCTGTAGAGGTAGAGGTTGACGTCAGTAACGATGAGGATGCCGAGTCCGCCGCCGTTGACAAAAGCGGCTAGGGCGGCGGTACCGACCAGCAGCACGAGGGCGGTACGGATGCCCGCGAGCATCACCGGAACCGCCAGCGGCAGTTCGATTCGGAAGAGCACCGCGAGCGCGCTCATGCCCATGCCGCGTCCGGCTTCGACCAGACCCTCGTCGACCCCGCGCACGCCGATCATGGTGCTCTACGCAGCACCGGAAGTGCCGCATAGAGCACCAGCGCGAGGATCGACGCCCAATAGCCAGAGGTGATGAAGATCGCCAGGAGCACGACGAGCCCGATCGCAGGGGCGGCCTGTCCGAAGTTGGCAACCGCGAGGATGGGCAGGCTCAACCGGCGAAACCGGCGCCGGGTGAGGAGCACCCCGAAGGGGATAGCGACAGCCAGCACGATCGCGGCCGACACGAAGGTGAGCGAGATGTGCTGGACGGTGGCCCGCCACAGTGCGTCCGGGGCCAGTGTGGTGCGTTCCGTCTCGGTGAGAGGCGCGAGCGAAAGCCACAGCGCGAATCCGGCGAGCACCACGAGGATAGCAACCGGTTGGATGATGAGTCCCCGCCAGGATGAGGAGCGCGCGGTAGCGAGTGCCCGGCGCGTGCGGACTCCCGGTGTCACGGCCTCCGCGGTAACGCCCGTCACGCTGCGGCCGTCTCGGTGACGTCCGTGTCTGGTACCACGGGGATCTCGCCGGAGTTCGTGCCGGTCGGGGCGGCCGCGGATGCGGCGGCCGAGGCACGCGCTGAGGTGATGGCATCCATCACCGTCTCAACGTCGATCACCCCGAGGAAGCGGTCGCGCTTGCCGGTGACAAGGGCGGCTCCGGCGCTCGAGACGAGCATGGTATCGAGCGCGTCGTTCAGGGTCGCACGACTTCCCACCACCGGCAGACGGTCTTCGGGTACTGCGGTGATCGTCTCGAGGCGGGCGAGTTGCCGGAGGGAGAGCCACTGGATGGGCCGTTCGCGTTCGTCGACGACGACGACGTGGTTGTGCTTCGCGGCGACGGTGCGGGCGAGAACCTCGGAAGCTACTTCGCCAGGGGGGCGATCACGGCATCCGCCAGGGTGACATCGCCAACCCGGCGCAGGGTGAGCTGCTTGAGGCCCGCGCCAGACCCGATGAAGTTCTCGACGAACTCGTTCGCCGGCTCCGCCAGGATCCGCTCCGGTGTGTCGTACTGCACGATGTGCGCGCCGTCACTGAATACGACGATCCAATCGCCGAGCTTCACGGCCTCGTCGAAGTCGTGCGTCACGATCACGATGGTCTTATGCAGTTCGTCCTGGATGCGGAGGAGCTCGTCCTGCAGACGCTGGCGCGTGATCGGGTCAACGACACCGAACGGTTCGTCCATGAGCAGCACCGGGGGATCGGCGGCGAGTGCCCGGGCGACCCCGACGCGCTGCTGTTGGCCGCCAGACAACTCCTTGGGGAAGCGGTTGCGGTAGTCGGCGGGGTCGAGGGAGACGAGTTCGAAAAGCTCGTCGACACGATCGGCGATGCGCTTCTTGTCCCATCCGAGCATCTTCGGCACGATGGCGATATTCGCGGCGACCGTGAGATGCGGGAAGAGTCCACCGGCCTGAATGACGTAGCCGATGCGTCGACGCAGCTCGTCGCCGTCGATGTCGGTGACATCTTCACTGCCGAGCACAATTCGACCCTGCGTCGGCTCGATCAGCCGGTTGATCATCTTGAGGGTCGTTGTCTTGCCGCAGCCGGAAGGGCCGACGAGCATGACGATCTTGCCCGCGGGGATCTCGAGGGTGATGCCGTCGACGGCTGGGCTCTTCTGGCCCGGGTAGCGCTTGGTGACCCCCTCGAGCAGGATCGACTTGCCGCTGACGTCGGGAACTTCGGTAATGGTGGTTTCAGGCACGGATACCCCTAGGTGTGGTGAGTCGGCCGAGACCGACAAGAGCGAGATCGAGAATGAGCGCAAGAAGCACGACACCGATGACACCGGTGAGCACGGACTCGAGTGAATTGGCCCCTTCCAAGCGGGAGAGTCCGGAGAAGATGAACCTGCCGAGACCCGGGCCGAGCACGTAGGCCGCGACTGCGGCGATCCCCATGACCATCTGTGCGGAGACACGGATGCCGCCGAGAATCACCGGCCAGGCGAGCGGAAGCTCGACCTGGAAGAAGGTACATCCACGACCCATTCCGATGCCGCGCGCCGACTCCACGACCGCCTGGTCAACGCCGTTGAGACCGATGACGGCGTTACGAAGGATGGGCAGGACCGCGAAGAAGGTGACGATCGCTACGGCCGGCGACACGCCGAATCCGAGCGGTGCGATCACGATCCCGACAGGCGCGAATGCCGGGATGGTAAACCCGTTAGCGGAGAGCGTGTTCGCCGCCGAGCTGAGGATGCGGCTGCGATAGGCCAGGGCCGCCAAGCCGACGGCCAGGACCGTTGCGAGCGCCAGGCATCGAAGGACGAGGCTCAGATGCTGCCACGAGGAGAAGGCGATCTGGTCGAAATGACTCTGGAGAAAATCCCACACGGACAACACCCCGCACGTTTCCTGTTCGAAACGCGCCCCTCGTGTGGGGGTGAACGCCGCGACCAGCCCTGACGGGAGCACGGGCGAACACAAGTTTGACATTCGGTTCCGAATGAGCGCTCGAGCGGCAAAGAGGGGGTTTCAGTCGTCCAGGTCGGGCTGTTCGTCGTCCGCGGCGGCCGCCACTGCGGCGTTCGATGGCGGCCTGCCGCGACGAGGGTGAATCGCTGCGCCCTCGGCAAGATAGACCTCGCGAGCCGCGCCGGCATCGGACTGTTTGATCGACGAGATCCAGATCGATTCGGGGTGCACGTCGGCTCCCGCCCGCACGTCTTCCGCGGTACGCAGCTTCGCGACCCGGTGGATGAGTTCACCGAATCCGATTTTCACTACAACGTCCGTCGCGCACAGGGCAATCTGCATGGTCGTGGTCCAGCCGCCGCCGACGGCGAAGACCTGAATGAGGAAGACCAGCGGGTAGATCGCCCACCCGCCGAGGAGGAGTGCGGTGGCCTGGCGCAGCAAGATTGCCGACTCGGCCGTGAGGCCGACGGTGGACGAGCGCACGCACCGGATGAGCACCACGGTGGTGAACAGCCAGAAAACGCAGCTGATCCCACCCCAGAACACGAGTTGGGCCGTGTCTTCGCCGCCTCCAATGATGAACGCGCCGAGGAACCCGGTGAAGATCATGAGGAACGCGCCGCCACCGGCCATCCACTGGGCACGGCGCGCCGCGGCCCCCACGACGATGCAGACGGCGAGCAATTCCACCGTGAGGAGCGGCACGGTAATCGACCAGTCCATGAACCGCGGCGCGAAGGCGAGAATTGCTTCGGCGTTGGGGCGGTAGCCGGCACGCGTGGCGTCATACCCGCGAAGGAACTCGACGACGATGAGCAGGTAGCTCAGGCTCGCGACGATCGTGACCCCGAGACGGGCCACCACGGCTTTCCGATAGCGCGGCCCCGCCTCGTTGCGGGTGGTCCAGGTGCCTACGAACCCGGCGAAGAGGGCAAGCGCGGCGATGACGAGGAAGTAGAGGGTAAGCAGGTACTCCGGGTGACTGAGGGTCGCGTTCCAGGGAGCCGTGCTTGCGAAAATCATCACAATTCAGTGTGCGCCTTCGATGCGGCGCACCGGCAGGCCCTTGCGGTCGCGGCGGAAAAGTGCGGGGGGCGCTCGGCGGCCCCGCTCATGACCCGGCTCCGTTCGCTGGCGGTTCCGATGTGAAGAACAGGCCGCCCGCGCTGTTGGCGGAGAGCATGAGCACTTCGATCCAGTCCCGGTTGATGCTCGGGATGCGACCTCCCGCGTAGCGGTAGTACAGCGTGCTGCTTGGATCGAGCCAGATGGTGCTGCGCCCGCTCCCGAGCTCCGGGGCGTTCACCCAGGTGAAGATGAAGCTCTCATTGCGCCGCAGCTTGTTGGTGATCACGATCTGCAGGTGCATGAGCGCACGATCGTCGAACGCCACCTCGATGCTGGAATTCCCGTACACCAGACTGCCCATGTTGTGTGTGCTCCTCGTGCTTCCGTGAGTACTTTACCGAGGATCACAGCGGTTTCGCACGGTGGTCGGTCACTGGGAGGGCCGCCGGCTCGAGGCATCCACGATTACGTCGCCGTGTTGCTGAGCGGTGAAGAGTGGCGGGACGCTCGGTGCGATGCCGAGGCGATGGCGTGTGGTCCGAGGCCCGGTCGATCGAGTCGAGCATCCTTGAGAAGAGCGTTCGCACCGTGTGCGATGTTCCCCCCCGAGGTCACGAAAGCGCGCCTCGAGGCGTTAGACCGCCAGCACCAGCGCGGGATCGCCAGCCTGAATGCGCCGGAGTCGGTCCTTGGCTGTGCGTTCCACGAGAACCGGCACGTAGTCCCGGATTGGATTGCCGTCAAGCAGCCCGCGGGTCTCTACGACCACCTGCTCGACTCGCGCCCGCCCGAGGGTGGGAAACCGATCCGCCAAACGATCGACGACCCTGGCGATGCCCTGATCTTCCTGCATCTGGTCCATCCGGCAATTCTGGGGCCTCGCAGCGCCGGTGGTCAACCCGGAATGTTCAGGTGACCGTTGCCGGCTGTTCACGAAGTAGTTGTGGATCGCGGTGTGGGCCGGGGTGGTGGCCGCGGCAGCAGCAGTGGAGGTGATGCCGGACTTCGCACCGGCAGCGGTTCGCGCCGGCCGCGGTGGGATCCCTGATCAGGCGGCTGGCGGTAGCCGACGAACTTCACGTTGCAAGCGCGATCGTGCCCCGTGTTCGACGAGATTCGGGATGTAGGTGCGGATGCGACTGTCGGAGAGCGCCGCATACTCTTCCGCGACAGTCGAAGCGATGTGATCCCGCTGAGTCTTGGGAAAGCGCAGTGCGAGCCGGTCGACGAGCTTCCCGGCATCCGCACCCGCACCCGCACCCGCATCCGCATCCGCAGACAGTGGGGGCATGCAGCCAGTCTGCGCCGCGCCGCGCTGCTCGTCAACGCGCGCTAGTCGTCAACGCGCGATGCCGGAGAACTCGACCGGTGTCTTCACCCGGCCGTCGACTGGTGTCAACGACCCTCGCCTACGGTGGTCGAATCGGAGCTGCAGCGCCCATCGGCACCTTCGATTCCGTCGAGGATGCGCTGCGATTGCTGCTGCGTTCCATCCTCGACCGATCCCGTCGCCGGGAGGCCTCCTGAATGGCCAGTCTGAACGACCGGGCTGTCAGACGAAGTCGGAGAGCCCGTTCGCTGGCCTCCAGGAGAAACCACTCGGCGTGACTCACTGTCGTCACCGTCATCGGGCCGATTCACGATGCACGGACCGGGCGCGGATGCTGCTGCCGGTGCCCGCGAGGACGTGCGTGAGCGTCGTGCGCGCGCTCGTCGGCGGGGTGATCCCTTCGAGCGGCTCTTGTGCGTCGGCGAGAATCAGCTCGACGGGCAGTCCGGAGTCGCGGATCTGCAGCCCTGCCGTAGTCCTCACCCGGGTGAGAACCGCTTCGGTCTCCCGCTGGTGGGCCAGATGGACCAGAGGTGCGTCTGCGGCTTCCGTCCTCACCCAGCGGAGGTAGCGGTCCACGGGTATCCGGCCGTCCGCCGGCGCGGCACTGCCGAGCAGCCGCCACGGAATGTTGAAGAACGGTACGCATTCTGCGAAGCGAGCACCCCGGAAGATGATCTCTGCGGCCGCCACCAGCCGGAGCGGAGATTCGACCCAGGCGATAACCGGATATTGCCCGCGTTCAGCCGACTGCATCGGGGTCTCTTGTGGCAGGAGCAGGGGTGCCTGCGACTGCCTCCGGGCCCGACCCGGGATCAACCTGCCGTGCAGACCATTCCCGGGACAAGCGCTCGCCGCAGATGCTCTCCGGCACCGCGGCCGAGACCTCACTGGCCAGGTGTGCTCGAAGTATGCTCGCGGCCCGGTGAGAGTGCGCCACGGCCTGGATTTCGAGCGAGCCGGCATACTTCGGCAAGGAGAAGAGATCCGACGGAGGGAACCCAGACGAGCAACTGGTCATTCTCGAGAGCGACGGATTCGAAACGGCGAAAGCGGTGCCGCACGAACTCCAGCCAGAGCGGGGAGTCGAGGGGCCGGATCATGAACGTGATCGCGATCATTGATCCAGCCTCACCGTCGTATGTGACGCTGGAGTTAACGGCGGTCGAGCATCAGCCAAAGCTCGCTCGATAGAGGCGATTCCAGTTCACCCGTCGGTCATCACGACGTAACACGGTCGGCATCCGGTGAGGCTTCGGTTACTGGAGCGCGGAGCAGATCGCGGTCGTGCATCCCGACACCGGCAGACCGACGGATGCTCTACCGCACCCCGCTCACTCCCCTAAGTGTTCGCCCGTACCGAGCGTATGGTGTAAATAAGTTCACCTTTTTCTCGTCGAAAGCCAGTGATGTCAGACACCTCCAGCCCCCGCACTACTCTCAAGGTCATCGCCCTCGCTGTGGCCGGCGCGGTCGGCGGCTTTCTTTTCGGCTTCGATTCCTCCGTGGTCAACGGCGCGGTCGACGCTGTACGCAAACAGTTCTCGCTCACCGCATCCCTCACCGGTCTCGCGGTGGCGAGTGCCCTTATCGGTTGCGCGGTGGGCGCCTACCTCGCCGGCCGTCTCGCTGACCGGTTCGGGCGCATCCCGGCCATGATTGTCGGTGCGATTCTTTTCCTCGCCAGCGCGATCGGCAGTGGGCTGTCTCTCGGCGTCTGGGACCTGGTGGTCTGGCGTCTCGTCGGCGGACTCGGCATCGGCATCGCCTCGGTGATCGCTCCGGCCTACATCGCAGAGATCTCACCCCGACAATTGCGCGGGCGCCTCGCCTCACTACAGCAGCTCGCCATCACCCTCGGAATCTTCGCCGCACTGCTGTCCGATACCCTGTTCGCCAATGCCGCGGGTGCGGCGGACGCGAAGTTCTGGCTGGGGCTGGAGGCGTGGCGCTGGATGTTCCTCGCCGGCATCGTGCCAGCCGTCGTCTACGGCGTGATCGCGTTCTTCCTGCCGGAGTCCCCACGATTCCTCATGCTCAAGAATCGCGATGACGATGTCCGCGCGATCTTCGCCCGGATCTGGCCGGATGACGACGTGGAGCGCGCCATCCGTGATATGCGGGATGCGATCAAGACCGATGAGGAGGGATCGAAGAAGGGTGCGCTTCGGGGCGGTCGTTTCGGCTTCAAACCGATCGTCTGGATCGGCATCATCCTGTCGGTATTCCAGCAGTTTGTGGGAATCAACGTCATCTTCTACTACTCGACGACACTGTGGAAGTCTGTCGGGTTCCAGGAGAAGGACTCCTTCACGATCTCGGTGATTACCGCCGTGACCAATATCGTGGTGACCTTCGTCGCGATCGCGCTCGTCGATCGGGTGGGGCGTCGACCCATCCTGCTTTTCGGATCGGCTGGCATGACCCTGTCGCTTGCACTGATGGCTGTCGCCTTTAGCCAGGCCGACGTGGTGAAGGGTGCGCCGTCTCTGCCGGGGGCGTGGGGACCGGTTGCGCTCGTCGCCGCCAATGTATTCGTGGTGAGTTTTGGTGCGTCCTGGGGCCCGGTGGTGTGGGTGTTGCTCGGCGAGATCTTCCCCACCCGCATTCGGGCTCGTGCGCTCGGTGTCGCCGCAGCGGCGCAGTGGATCGCCAACTTTCTTGTGACAGTGTCGTTCCCGCCGCTCGCCGCGGTCTCACTCGTACTCACGTATGGGTTGTATGCGGCGTTCGCGCTGCTGTCGTTCCTGTTCGTCTCCCGGTTCATCCCGGAGACGAACGGAATGTCGCTGGAGGAGGCGAACACCCTGCTGCCGCAGAAGAATTCTGCACGCGGCTGACGGCCGCGTCGCGCACCGTTAAAAGTGCGCGGGCCACGACCCAGACCGGCACATTCTGACGGTTCACGGTTCGGTCAGCCGGAGGAGGACACCCCGGTGAAAGATTCTCCGCACGGCCGAATGCAGCAAGGCCGCTGGTCGCCGCGCGCTACATACCGACGATCGACCAGTCCCAGCGGTTCTGATAGCTGGAGATACGCCACGATCGATAGCCCTGTGAACAACAATTCAGGATCGTCTCTCCTGGCATCACTCGAGATCTTCCGCAGGTGCACAACTTCGCTCTCGAGGCGAGGATGTCCGTCCTCAATCATCAGCGGACACGCACTGTCACGAAAGACGGGGGCCGAATCAGCCTGCGTCAATTCATCCAGGGAGCCCGGATCGACATATCGGGGTGCGATCTGACTCACAAACTCGTGCCACAGCGGAGAAGTCGCACCCGGGGCATCCGCGACTGCCGAGTCTGCGCCCTGTTCGGTGACGAAGCGCAACACCCACTGCTGTGCCGACAATACTCGGCGTGACGACCAGCCATCTTGCGCGACTGTTGCGTCATCGAGAACTCGCGATACGAGGCGGAAGCTCGGCTTGCGAGTGTCGATTGTGGTCTGCAAGTAGGTACCTCCGCCGTCGGAGACGAGTCCCAATCCGACTACGTCTCCATAGCTCGGGGCGTCGGCCGGGGCGTTGCCCGCGCACGTTCGGAAGGCGGCCATGTGCACGCGCCCAAGAGCAGAATCGCCGCGAAAGCCACCACCAGAGACGCTCTCACGAAGCTCCTTATGCGATTAATTCCCGTTTTACCGACCAGGAGACTGTGAATGTCAGCACGAGAATGTCCGGGCTGTTACCCGGAGAAGGGCACCCCGGTGAGCTCTTCCGACACGGCCCACAGGCGCGCGGCATCCTCTGCTGGCAGCGCGCGTTTCGGAACGGCGGCGAGCTTTGGCGCGCCAGTGAGCTCGGCGAAGCCGCCCGGACCGTAGTAGGCGCCACCCCTGGCATCCATGCTCGTCGCGGCATGCAGGGCGGGCAGGATGCCTTGTGGCGCCTGCTGCCAGAGCCACGCGATATCGGAGGTCAGCTTCAGATAGGTTGCCATCGCCCCGCCGCTGGTGCCACCGGATTGCGGACCCGTCACCTGCAGGTTGGTGAGCGTCGATCCGGGGTGAGCGGCCAGGCTGCGGATACCCCACCCGGCCGCGTCGCTTCGTCGCTGGATCTCGCGTGCGAACACGAGCATCGATAGCTTGGAGAGTCCGTAGGAGCCCCGGGGGCTGTAGTGCTTTTCGGCCTGCAGGTCATCCCACTCGAACCGCCCGCCGCGGGCGAGGATGCTGCTGAGCGAAACGACACGGGGAGCTTCGGCAGCGCGCAACTGGGGCAGCAGGTGCGCGGTCAGCGCGAAGTGCCCGAGATAGTTGCTGCCGAACTGCAGTTCGAAGCCGTCTTCGGTCGTGCTTCGCTTCGGCGGCATCATGACACCGGCGTTGTTGATCAACAGGTCGAGGGGGCGGCCTTCCGCGGTGAACATGGCCGCGAAGGTGGCGATGTTTACGAGAGAGGAGAGGTCGAGGGGAAGCATCCGCAGTCGCGCGGTCGGAACGTCCGCACGGATGCGCCCGATCGCCTCCTCGCCTTTGCTCCAGTTGCGAACGGCGAGTATCACTTCGGCTCCGGCGGCGGCGAGTCGCGTGGTGAGAGCCAAACCGAGGCCGCTGTTCGCGCCGGTGACGATCGCGAGTCGTCCGGAGAGATCGGGCACGGCGACATCGGGCAGGGTTCGGGTCATGATCGAAGGCTACGCCAGGCCCGGTTCGCCCCACGACGGGCTCTCGGAAATTTAATGGCTCCCAGACACGTTATCCTGTATACGGTCTCGGACATAGAACCGCTGGACGTCCCTCCAGGCAGCTACCCGCTCCCATCGCGCTCGTGTCGCGTGCGATATGCCCCTGCGATACAGAATCAACGATTGAAGGCATCCCCACATGATTTTCCAAGTCGGAGAGACTGTCGTCTATCCCCACCACGGCGCCGCAACGATCACCGCGGTGAAGACCCGCACCATCAAGGGCGAGCCCAAGGAGTACATCACACTCAACGTGCACGCCACAGACCTGACGATCGAATTGCCGATCGAGAACGTCGAGCTCATCGGAGTGCGGGACGTGATCGACAGCGCCGGAGTCGAAGCGGTTTTCGATGTACTGCGCAGCGATATGGTCGAGGAGCCGGGCAACTGGTCTCGCCGGTTCAAGGCCAACACAGAGAAGATGGGCAGCGGAAGCGTCTATCGCGTCAGCGAGGTCGTGCGCGACCTCTGGCGCCGTGACCAGGACCACGGGGTGTCGGCCGGCGAGAAGCGGATGCTGCTCAAGGCACGGCAGATTCTGATCTCCGAGCTCGCTCTGGCCCAGAACTCCACCGACGAAGAGGCTTCCGCGGTGCTCGACGAGGTCCTGGCGACCGTCTCGGTCTAGGGCTTCGGTCTCGATACGGGCGCTGGGCGCCCTACTCGACCACCGGGTGTGCTGGTCGCATCTCAAGACCTGCCTCCCCGCTGCACGAGTAGCGAGCGCTACCACCCCATCGTGCCGGGTTCGCCCTTGAACGGGCCGACCACTCGCGAGGTGATCCAGCCCCCGTAGAAGTCGCCGGCCTGTGAGGTCACGGTCTCTCCGGCGACCTCGCAGGAGTCCATCGCCGACGGGTACACCGCCACCCGGTTGGCCAGCAACTCGTACCCGGGGCTCGGGTTGGGGTAGTACCAGCCAGCGGATTCGGCTCGCGCTGAGCCCTCGCGCAGCGTGACGTATTTCGCCGCGCCCTTGAACTCGCAGAAGCTCGCCCCCGGTGCCTTCTCGAGAACACCCTCGGGGAACGCGGAGCGGGGCAGGTAGTAGACCGGCGGATGACTCGTCTCGAGCACCCGCACGGCATCGGTCGTATCGACGATCGTCTCCCCACCGAACCGGATGCGGATGCGTTCGGTGGTGGCTTCGACCCGGGGCGGTCGGGGGTAGTCCCACACCGACTCCTGTCCAGGGCGGGGGGTGACGGGGGTGACATCATTACGCATAGGAAGATCCTGCACCCGCTTGCTTGGAACTGGCCGACCTCGACCATCCCTCCTGGCCGTCGGCTCCGAACAACACGGGTACGAACAAATAATCCCGGCGACACACTCCGCTCGAGCACCGAGGCGCACATGACACATTTCACTAACAGGCCCTGGTTGAATTCCTACGCACTCCGGGTGCCGCGTGACATTGCGGAGCCCACAGAGACCCTGAGCCAGATGCTGTCGCAGTCGGTGAGGAAATATCGTCGGCATGTCGCGGTGCAGTTCTTCGGCGCGACCACCACCTACGGCGAGCTCGGGGACCAGGTGTCGCGCTTCGCGAACGGACTTCGCGCACAGGGAGTGACCAGGGGTGACCGTGTCGCCCTTGTCCTGCCGAACAGCCCCCAGCATGTGATTGCGTTCTATGCGGTACTCCGTCTCGGCGCGATCGTGGTCGAACACAATCCGCTCTACACGGAACGAGAGCTTCGTCATCAGTTTGAGGACCATGGCGCGACGGTGGCGATCGCGTGGGACAAAACAGTGCCGACGATCCTCAACATGCCGGGTGATCTCGGACTGACAACGGTGGTGTCAGTCGACGTGACACGGGCGATGCCGCTCCGCACGCGTCTTGCCCTCCGCCTCCCGGTAAAGAGGGCCCGCGCGGCCCGTGAAGCGCTGACCACAGGACGGCGCGCGCGCGGCTCGATCGAGTGGCACGACCTCGAGTCGTCCCGTCTGTTACCTCGACGATTTCCCGGTCCGACGCTGGATGACACTGCGGTGCTGCAGTACACGAGCGGCACCACCGGAACCCCGAAGGGTGCCATCCTGTCCCATCGCAACCTGAGGGCGAACGCGATGCAGGGGGAAGCCTGGATTCCTGGACTTCGCGCTGGCCGAGAGGTCGTGTACGGGGTTCTTCCCCTCTTCCACGCCTATGGATTGACCCTGTGCCTCAGCTTTGCACTGAGCATCGGAGCGCGCCTTGTGCTGTTTCCCAGATTCGATGAAGCACTCGTGCTCGATGCGTTCCGCAAGACTCCCGCCACCTTCCTGCCCGCTGTTCCCCCGATCTACGAACGCCTGGTCGCGGCGGCCGCGGCGCGTGGGGTGAGCCTTCGCGGAATCCGGTTTGCGATCTCCGGAGCGATGAACCTGCCGACCCGCATCGTGGAGCTGTGGGAACAGGCCACGGGTGGGCTGCTGGTCGAGGGCTACGGCATGACCGAGTCATCCCCGATCGTCGTCGGTAACCCGATGGGCCCCTCTCGGCGGCCCGGAACCGTCGGAGTGCCATTCCCGAGCACGCAGATCCGGGTGGTCGACCCCGACGACCCGTCGGCCGATCGAGGGGTGAACGAAGAGGGCGAACTGCTCGTGCGCGGACCGCAGGTCTTTAGCGGGTACTGGAACCGTCCGACCGAAACTGCGGAGACACTGCTGCCCGGCGGATGGTTGCGAACCGGCGACATCGTCACCGTGTCGCCCGACGGATTCGTCACCGTCGTCGACCGCATCAAGGAACTCATCATCACCGGTGGGTTCAATGTGGCCCCGACCGAGGTTGAAGAGGCCCTGATCTCTCACCCCGATATCTCCGATGCCGCCGTCGTCGGAATCCGCACTCCGCAGGGGGGAGAGGATGTCGTCGCCGCGGTTGTGCTCCGACCGGGAGCCGTGCTCGATGTGCCCGCCATTCGCGAACACCTGAAGGCGAGGATGGCGGCCTACAAGGTGCCGCGACGCATCGAGGTCGTCGACGAGTTGCCGCGAAACATCGTCGGCAAGGTGTTGAGGCGGGTGGTGCGGGAGGGGTTGACGACAGACTGAGTCCTCACCGGAACGGACCGGCGCAGTAGATCGCGGCGACTGCGGAAATCCAGCGCAGGACGGCGTTGAGGGTGGGGTCTATTCGCCCGTGAGAACCGTGGCAAGGGCCGCGGTGATCTCCACGAACGTCTGCGGTGAAGAGGGTGAGCATTCGCTGGTCGAAGAACGCGAGGTTGAGAGTCGGTCTGGTCATCACGACGGCCACCCCCGCCTCCACAATGCCGGAGAGTTTGTAGAGGTTGGCGTCGGGGTCCACCTTCGCGCCGGGGATGAAGCGGATGATGCGACGGCCGACACGGGGATTGCCGCGCGCTCCCACGGCGGCGGACCGGCTCACGGGAGGCGGCGCTTCGATTCGATCGGCACGGGAGGGGAAAGGATGCGCTGAGCCTCAGCTGGCGAGGTCCCGGAAGCGACCGCGGCCAGGCGGTGCAGTGCCTTCTCCGATTCGGAACCGGGGCGGGCGTGCAGGATGACCAGATAGCGGCCGTCGGAACCGTCAGGGGAGCCGATGGCGAGGCGCTCGGTCTCGAGTTCGAGGGCACCGACCTGCGGATGGGTCAGCCGCGTGATCGTGTCGACCTGCGTCGGGAGCTCTGCCGCTCCCCAGAGGGCACGGAACTCACCGCTGCGCACGGAGAGCTCCCCGACGAGTTGAGCGAGGGCGGGGTCGTCGATGTCCGGGCCGATGAGAGTGCGCAGCCGGGCGACCGTGGCCACCAGCATCCCGTCCCACTGGGTGTAGAGCGCGCGGGAGACCGGATCGAGGAACATCGAGCGCATGAGGTTGGTTCCGCGTGCGAACCGGGAAGAGAGGGCGAGAGCGAGGGGATTGGCGGCGAGCACTTCGGTGAGACGCCCCTCGATCCAGGCGACCTGGTTCGACCAGGTATTAATGAGACCGGAGAGGCCCTCGGGCGCTTCGGCCAAGGCCGCCGGGCTGCCGGAATCCTGTTGTTCGCGTGGCGCGGATCGCGCGAGATTGCGCAGGCTGTCCGCAGCATCGTCATCGAGTTTTAGCGCGCGCGTAAGAGCGTCGAGCACCTCCTCGGTCGGATTCTGTTCGAGCCCCTGCTCCAGTCGGAGATAGTCTTCGGGCGATAGGCCGGACACGAGGGCTGCCTCCTCCCGACGCAGGCCCTGGATGCGTCGCCTGCCGGTAGCCGGAAGCCCCACATCTTCGGGGGTGAGAAGTTCGCGCCGGGCGCGCAAGAATTCGCCGAACTGGTTGCCTGGTTGCATGTGTCCACCCTACGCAGAACCGGGCGGCCTGGCAGCGCTGATTAGAGCCCCGGACGGGACTGCCTGTGCATGACCGCGACGATCCTGGCCACGAACGATGTGGAGAACAGGGGGTCGACGGGCCGATCCCTCGACCGAGGAGGTGCTCGACGCTCTTACGCGCGCGCTAAAACTCGAAACATGGAGCCGAAATCGCCCACTCGGAGGTGTCGTAGGGTCGTCAGGTGAAACAAAAACCTGCGGCATCCGCCGTCCTGGGGGCCATCGTCGACATCGTGCTCGTCATGGTGTTCGTGCTGATCGGTAGGGCGAGCCACAACGAAGGCCCGCGGGGCACACTTGCGACCCTCTGGCCCTTCCTCGCCGGTCTCGCGATCGGATGGATCGGGGCACGGGCGTGGCGCGCGCCGTTTGCGCTGCGCTGGACCGGGCTCACGATCTGGGCCGCGACAGTGATCGTGGGGATGCTCCTGCGCGCGGTCGCTGGCCAGGGCGTACAACTCGGATTCGTGGTCGTCACGACCGTGGTGCTCGCGATCTTCCTTCTCGGCTGGCGCGCAATCGCACAGTTCGTGCTTCGCCGACGATCCCGCCGCGCCTGACGCGTGCGAGGCAGCTGAAGTCGGCGTATTCTCAAGGCCTACGGGGAGCCATCCGGGCTCCCGATCCGAGGGAGCCCACCATGGCCGACAAGTCACCGAAAAAGTCCACCTCGAAGACCGCGGCGTCCAAGTCCCTCAAGGAGAAGCGCGCCGACAAGAAGACCAAGGCAGCGAACAAGCCCAACGGCTGAGTTCGACCGGAGGCCCGGGGTGTCGCTCGGCATCGAGCGAGTTCCGGGCCTTCGTTGTGCAGTGAGCGCCTCGTTTGCGGGAGTGTTCCCTCCCGTCAGCTCTGGTCCGCGTCGAGTAAGAACAGTCCTGACGAAGGGGACCACACGGGCGGGGTAACGCCGTTCGAGATCAGGCCGTCTTCATGATGTCGGCGGTGAAATTCTGTACCCGGGTGAGAAGACCCTCCGCGCGCTTGGCCACGACCGCGCCGGGATCCGGCTGCATGGGGGAGGCCGGCGGAATGATGCGGATGATGAGCGAACAGGCCAGATCGGCACAGATGTAGGTGCCCACCGTGTTGCCGTCGCGACCGGACTGCCCGCCGCGTGCCGCGGAGAACAGGGTGACCTGGTCGGATGGCTGCGGAGTGCGGCAGAACGAACACATGGCCGAGATTCCGGGTCGCATGCTGATGCCCGATGCCCGAAGCACAATGCCGACCGGATGCTCGTCCACCCAGTGCACGAGGTAGCCGCGCAGGGGCGCACCGTGGTCGCGCCATCCGAGGTATTCCCGCTCACCCCAGAGCACCTCGTGAAGCCCGGGGAGGGGCATCCGCTCGATCTCGCCGTTGGAAGCGTTGACGATGCTGCGACGGATATCGGATTCGTTGAGCGGTTTCATGGACTCCTCAGGGTCAGTCGCGCGAGGTGGACTGCGCCGTCGCGACCACCGCGATGAGGGAACCGGCACTTCCGAACACGCTGGCGAGGGCGAGAATCGTGAACGGGATCGCTGTGGTCCGGGCCATGGAAACTCCTAATTCTGCGGATCGGCACCCTGCAGATTCCACCGTATCGCCTGATCCTGAATCGACAGTTTCCGAATCGTCAGCCACGCAGCTTCTCGAGCAGCGGGCCGGCGGCCTCGTCGAGGAAGCGCTGCTGGTTTGCATCTCCGACCTGCACGAGCGCGACATCCGTGAATCCGGCAGCGGCGTACTCGCGAACGGCATCGGCCAGTTCGTCGAGGTCGGGTCCGCACGGAATGCTGTCCGCGACATCCTCCGGCCGCACAAACTGGCTCGCCCCCTCGAAACCGGCAGGTGTCGGCAGATCGGCATTGACCGCCCAGCCGCCGCCAAACCAGCGAAACTGGTCGTGAGCCATCGCGATGGCTGCATCCTTGTCCGGACCCCAGCAGATCGGAATCTGGCCGATCGAGCGGGAGGGTCCCTCGTGCACCTTCGCCCACGAGGCGAGCAGTTCTGCCTTGGGTTCTGTGGTGATCAGGTGATCACCGAGTGGTGCGAAACGCGCGATCGATTTGTCTCCCGATACTGCTACCGCGATGGGCACGCCCTGATCGGAGAGGTCCCAGATACGGGCGGAGTCGATGCGGAAATAGTCACCCTGCCAGGTGACGAGGTCCCCGGTGTGCAGTTCACGGATGATCGTGATGGCCTCGGCGAGCATGTCCTGGCGCTGCGCGACCGGCGGCCAGCCCTCGCCGATCACATGCTCGTTGAGATTCTCGCCCGCCCCGAGCCCGAGGATGAAGCGACCGTCGGCGAGCAGCTGCATCGTCGCGGCCTTCTGTGCAATGACGGCAGGGTGATACCGCAGCGTCGGGCAGGTCACGTAAGTGGCGAGCTCGACCCGCTCGGTGGCCTGTGCCACCGCGCCGAGCACCGACCAGGCATAGGGCGCGTGTCCCTGGGAGGTGAGCCATGGCGAATAGTGGTCGCTCGACACCTCGAAGTCGAAGCCGAGGCGTTCGGCCTGCACGGCGTAGTTCACGAGCTGCTTGGGGCCGCTCTGCTCGGTCATGAGGGTGTACCCGAAGTTGGTCATGACCAAAGCTATACTCCGGCCGACGCCGAACTCAACCCGCATGAAGACGACTTGCCCCACATGCAG
The DNA here is from genome assembly GCA_038203515.1 of Actinomycetales bacterium. Lineage (GTDB taxonomy): Bacteria > Actinomycetota > Actinomycetes > Actinomycetales > Microbacteriaceae > Lacisediminihabitans. The sequence goes on from JBBRDX010000001.1 coordinate 17,263, forward strand.
TTGACTTGTGGGGTGCACTCCGAATCGATAGCCCGTCTCCGGTCCGATCTCCTCGCCGCCCGTTTCAGCGTCGACACCCTCGCCGGGCTGTGGGGGGGCCAGGCGGATGGCGCCCTCCACCGTGGCCAGCGGGTGCCGGCATCCCGTGCCCTCGCCGGGGCCGCCGGGGCGACGCCGGCGGGAGTGCTCGCCCGGGTCTTCGTGCTCGGGATGCCGGTAGCTGCCGAGCAACTCGCTGGCGCACTGCCGGCGCTCGGCATAGAGAGTGCGATCGAACTCGGCTTGGTGTCCCTCGACGCCGACAGGCTCCGAGCTGCGCTGGACCTGCGCCCCTACAGCTTTGTCGACGCCCATGGCGTTGGAAGCTGGTGGATCGCGAGCGACCTCGGCGAGCTCACTGTCGGTGGCGCCCTGCGAGAGGACCACGTACTCGGCGTCGGCGGGGCGTCGCTGACGCTCAGCAGCCTTATGGTCGGCACGCCTGTGGGCGCGACCCTCGACATCGGAACCGGTTGCGGTATCCAGGCCATGCACGCCGCCCGTCATGCCTCCCGGGTGGTCGCCACCGACATCTCGCACCGCGCGCTCGAGATCGCAGCATTCAACGCGGAGCTGAACGGGATCCACAACATCGAGTTCCGGCTCGGCAGCCTCTTCGAGCCGGTGACGGGGGAGCGGTTCGGCCAGATCGTGTCTAACCCGCCGTTCGTGATCACGCCCCGCGCCGACGGCGTCCCCTCCTACGAGTATCGGGACGGCGGCATGGTGGGTGACGCGCTTGTCGCGTCGGTCATCGACGGGTTAGCTGCGCATCTCGAGCCGGGCGGGATCGCGCAGCTGCTCGGCAACTGGGAGTACCGCGACGGCGTCGATGGACTCGACCGGGTCGGCGACTGGGTTGCTTCGACCGGCCTCGACGCCTGGGTGGTGGAGCGGGAGGTGCAGGATGCCGCGCTCTATTCCGAGACCTGGATAAGGGATGGCGGCACCCGCCCCGGCCCCGAATTCGACCGACTGTACGCCGCATGGCTCGACGACTTCGAGCATCGCGGAGTGACGGCCGTGGGGTTCGGGTACGTCACGCTGCGGGCCAGTTCTCGAGGGGTGCGTCGCCTGAAGCGGCTCGACAGCACGCTCGGGGGCAGTCTCGGCGTCCACATCGCCGAGACTCTGGAGGCATCGGACTGGCAGTCCGCTCGCACCGACGAACAGCTCGGCCGCGAGCGGCTGGGGCTTGCTCCGGATGTCACGGAAGAGCGGCACTACTGGCCGGGTGCCGCCGACCCGACGGTGATGACGCTGCGCCAGGGTGCTGGTTTCGGGCGCTCGGTGCCCCTCGATACCGGTCTGGCGGCCCTCGTCGGCGCCTGCGACGGGGAACTCAGTGTGCGGGCGATCATCGCTGCCATGGCGCAACTGCTCGAGGTGGATGCCGCCGCGCTTTCCGCAGACCTGTTGCCGAGCATCCGCGAACTCGTGACGACGGGGTTCCTGCGTCCGCTTGCAGGACCCGCTGCGTTTACCTGACCCGAACATCCGCGGCATATGACCCGAACAATCGCCGGTCAGAGTCACGATCATGAAACCATCACTCGCTGCATCCCTGCTCGTTACCACCGTCACTGCGGCACTCCTTCTCGGGTCGTGCACCGCAGCTCTCGCGACTGAACCCACCACTACTGAACTCACCACTACTGTGCCGTTCGTTCGCTCGACCACCGCTCCGCGCACGGTGTCATCGGTCCAGGCGCTCGGAGCCGCTGCCACCGCCGCTCGAATCAGCGCGCTCGACACGGCCATTCCGAAAGTCACCGCGAACCTCTACCTGAGCGCCATCGACAAGGACCACGCTCTCGGCACTCTCAGTGGCGACCGCTCCGCGATGGTCACTCTTGGGTCGAAGATCGCCGCGGACACGGACCTCACGGTGGCGACGGCCGACTACCACTCGATCTTCACCGGCTACCGGGTCTTCGCTGTCGCCATCCCGCAATCCTTCTACGCCGCCGCCGTGTCTACCCTTGTGGACTCGGCGATCCCTGCCCTCCAGGCCGCACAAGCGACGCTCGCGGCCGCCATCGCCGGCCCGCTCGCGTCGAAAAACACGCCCGCGATCGATGCCGGGATGGCGGATCTCGTCACCCAGATCTCGACTGCCCGCCAGTCCATCTCCGGTGTGTCGGCTTTCGCGCTCTCGGTCACTCCAGGCCGGTTCAATGCCAATCACGAGATTCTCGCCCCCGTGCGCGCTTCCGTGAAGACCGCAACCGCCGCCGCGAAGAAGGCGCGGGCGGATGTCGCGTCGGTGAGCGCGGCGCTCAGGTGAGACTGTCCCGATGGGCCGTGCCCGCCGGCGGCCTGGTGCTCGTCGTGGGTCTCACCGGCTGTGGTATCCGTACCGGTGCGATGGCGCAGCAGGCTGCGGCGCCGATCCCGGTAGCTCCGATGGCAAGCGCATCACCGGTGACGGCTCCGTCGACCGACCCTCTCGCCGACATCGACCGCCAGCTGGCGACAGTAGACGGAGCCGCCGCGCAGAGTACGCGCGACCTCGCGGCGGGCGATACGGGGGCGGGCGCAAGCGACGACGGGCAGTAGACGACAGGGGGCCATGCGGCCCGCTGTGCCGCGTGCCAGCCTTGGGAGAGTAGGAAGTTCGGCCCCGACAGTCCCTGGGAGGACACCATGTTCACCGCCGCCGGCGCATTCAGCGGCTTCTCTGTCGACGACATCGACGCGGCGCGTACGTTCCACGGTGAGACCCTCGGGCTTGCCGTGAGCACCAATGAGATGGGATTCCTCGAGCTGCAGTTGGGCCGCGGAGCCAAGATTCTCATCTATTCGAAGCCCAATCACACACCCGCGAGCTTCACCATCCTCAACTTTCCTGCTGATGATGTCGAGGCCGCCGTCGATGACCTCAATGCACGGGGAGTGCCGACGAAGATCTATGCGGACGACCAGCTGCCGAGCGACAGCAAGGGCATCCTGCGGGGTGACGGACCCGACATCGCGTGGTTCCTCGACCCCGCGGGCAACGTGCTCTCGGTACTTAGCTCACGGTAGCCCTCTGCTCCTGGCCTGTCACCTTCAGCCAGAGGGCGTCATCGCTGCCGCATCGCTGCGTCATCGCTGCCGCATCGCTGCCGCGTCATCGCTGCCGCATCGCTGCCGCGGCGGAGATAACGCTTCGCGGCGGGAGTCATAACTCCCGCCGGGATCTCCGTCCGCCACCGTGATCGTGCAGATCCCCCGCCGCGAGCAACAGTGGCCAGTGGCCAGTGGCCATGGGTGTTTGCGGACCAGTACTGGCGGCAGGACACGCCGTTCTGGCATCCGTAACACGCTGACGGAACCGCACCACTCCTGATCCGCGAACACCGCCGACGGGTGCTCCGCGTCAGGGGCATGGCCGGAATCGCCCGACCGGGGCGAATGAGCACGACCCGGACGGATCCGTAGAATGGAGTTACCGCTGTCGATCCACCAGGAGGACCCTTCGTGAAAATCATCGCTTTCGTCATCGCGTTGGGGCTCTTCGTGCTCGGCATCGTTTTGATGGGGTACGCCTTCGAGCCGGATGTGCCCCACGGAATCCTTTTCTTCAGTGGGATCCTGAGCGTCGCGGTGTCGCTCGCCATCCCGTTCCACGTGCTCAAGCGCGTTGACGGTTAGGTCGGCAAGGTCGGCCAGTTCGATGTCTGACGACTTCGGTATCGGTGCGCAGGTCGTCGTGCGTGCCGCCGACACGGGCGACCCCGCGCCGTGGCCGGATGAACCAAGCGGTGTGATTGTGCGCACCGGCGGTTCCGCGCTTGCGGGCGTATGGGGCCGCGGCGGTGGCGGTCGGATGTGGTGGGTCGAGTTCGATGAGCCGCAGTCCAACTCCGACGGCGACGGCCCGTTTCTCTCCGCTCAGGTGCATGAGAAGTTCCTCGAGCTCGCGCCACCGCTGGGCGACACGGAATGAGCTTCGGCGAATACGGCGAGGACGCCCTGGCCGGCGATTGGCGCGGGTCGAAGCGAAAGGCTACGCGTGAGATCGCCGCCGAGCGCGATCTCGTGATCGAGTGGGCGGACACCGGATTCTGTGGTGCCGTGCTGCGCGTCGAAGGCAAGCTGGTGCACCTCGAGGACTACCGCGGGGGCGTGCGACTCTTCCCCCTCGGAGGTGGTTTCCTGTTGGAGGGCGAATCGGTCGTGCTCACCGCACCGGTCGCCGCGACGAAAGGAATCGCACGCACGGCTTCCGGCTCCTTCGCAGTCGCGGACCGCAAGGCGCGAGTCGCACTTGCGAGTCGAATTTTCGTGGAGGGGCGACACGACGCGGAACTCGTGGAGAAGGTCTGGGGCGCCGACCTGCGGGTCGAGGGCGTGGTCGTGGAATACCTCGAGGGCATCGATGACCTCGACGTCATCGTGCGGGAGTTCGCGCCCGCACCCGGCCGCCGGATCGGTGTGCTGGTGGATCACCTCGTCGCCGGGTCTAAGGAGGGCCGCATCGCAGATGCCGTAGCGCGCGGTCCCTTCGGCGCCCACGTGCTCGTGGTGGGGCATCCCTTCGTTGACATCTGGCAGGCGGTGAAGCCAGCGCGCCTCGGTCTCACCGCGTGGCCAGACATCCCCCGCTCGATCGAGTGGAAGCACGGAATCTGCGCGTCGTTGGGCTGGCCGCATGAGAACCAGGCGGATATCGCTTCGGCCTGGCAGCGAATCCTCGGCCAGGTGCGCACGCATGCGGACCTGGAGCCGGTGGTGCTCGGCCGGGTAGAGCAGCTGATCGACTTTGTGACGGCCTGAACTCCGTGCCCGCCTGAACTCCGTGCCCGCCTGATTTCTGTGCGAGAGCCCCGCCACGAGATTGATCGTGGCGGCGAGAATCACCGATCCGAAGACAAAAGACCCCAGCGTGTGGCGAAGCACCGTCGATCGGATCGCGTGGTTCGTGATGTAGGTGTCGGACACCTGGTAGGTCATACCGAGGGTGAAAGACACGCAGGCGAAATCGGTGTACTTGGGTGGCCGATCCTGATTGAAGTCGATCCCCTGGGCGGCTTGCGCCAGCACGTAGGCAACAGAGAACGGGCTCGCGATGCTGAGCAGGATCACCAGCAGGGCGGCGATCGCCTGGCCGGTCCCTCGCGACTGGCGTGCGCCCGGGTCTCGGCTGGATCAAGCCTGGCCAACCGGCAACCACACCGCGGACGAATAGATCAACGCTGCGACGGACCACCCGACAGCGGGGGGCAAGGCCCACTCGCCGAAACTGCCGGTGATGAGAGTCGTAATGACCCCTGCGACGAGTATGACGACAACGCGGATGGTGGTGTGTTGGCGTCCCCTGTGCTGATTAGAGCACCCGCTCGCGGGATTCCGGGGGATAACCCCGTCGCATCGCGCGACCCGAGCGGGCAAGCTGGGGTCATGGCTGAATTGAAACGACCGAAATCGGGCCGCGTTATCGCGGGAGTGTGTGCGGCGATCGCGAATCGCTACGGCTGGAGTGCGAACGCGGTGCGATTGGTATTCATCCTGTCCTGCCTGCTGCCCGGCCCGCAATTCCTGGTCTATATCGCGCTGTGGATCTTCGTGCCTGCGGAAAAATAGTCGACAGCACGGCAGACTGGGAGCGTGAACCTATCCGACACCAGCTTCGACGCCCTCACCCCTGCCGACATCCCGCGACTCGTCGAGTTGTGTTATGCCGCCTCACCGGCGGTACCGATCACCTCCGAAACGGAGATGGCGGCCCTGCTCGACACTGCCGGATTCACCCTCGCGGCGAGGGACGGCGGAACCCTCATCGGATTCGTGATCGGAATGCGCGCCGGCGCGGACTACGCGAGTGAGAACTATCGCTTCTTCGATGCGCGGAGCTCCGACTTCCTCTACGTTGACCGCATCGTGATAGACGAATCCAGGCGCGGTGCGGGTGCAGGGCGGGCGCTTTATTCGGCCGTCTTCGAGCTCGCCAGTGTCGAAGGGCTGCGCGAAGTGACCTGCGAGGTCAACCTCGACCCGCCTAACCCGGAATCGCTCGCTTTCCATGCCCGGCTGGGCTTCGAGCGCATCGGCGAGCAGGAGACGAAGAACGGTTCCGTCACCGTTGCCCTGCTCGCGGCCGGGGTGTCTGCCGGAACAGGGGTCTGAGCCGGAGCACGGGTGTGAGCCGGAACGGCGGTCGGAGACGGACTGGAGAGCCGGGCTAGAGGCCCGTCTTCGCGTCGCGCTTCTGCGGCGTGAGGCTCTCCGCCCCCACCATCCAGGAGTACTTCTCAAGAGTCTCGATTACCTTGTGCAGGATGTCTGCGGTGGTCGGGTCCTCCTCGTCGACCTCGTCATGCACCCGGCGGCAGGTTTCGGCGGCGGCGTCCAGGCGCGCAGTGATGAGACTGACGACCTCGGCCGTGTCGACCTGGTTGCCCGGGAACTTCGGAAGTGTGGTCGTGGCGCTCACGGTCTCGGAGCGACCGTCGGGCAGCGCATGGAGCGCGCGCATCCGTTCGGCTATCTCATCGGAGAGCTCGCGGGCCGCATCGACCAGCTCGTCGAGGATGAGGTGGGTGTCGCGGAAATTGGTGCCGACCACGTTCCAGTGCGCCTGCTTGCCCTGGATATGAAGTTCGATGAGGTCAACGAGAACTGCCTGCAGATTGTCGGAGAGTTGCTTGGTTGCTTTCATAACGAAGACGTTACACGCGGTGACCGTGGGTTCACCTTGGTTGTTCAGCGCACTGCCCATTGTTCTTCGCAATACGCTGGGGTGATGCATTCGCTTGACCAGTTCCCCGACGCGTGAGCATCGGTTCTGCGCGCAAGCCCCGACTCTCGCGCGATGTCATGGTGCTCGGCGTGATCGCCTTTTTCGTCATGGTGGGCTTCGGCGTCGTGGTGCCGGTGCTGCCCGTCTATGTCCGCAGCTTCGGTGTCGGCAACGCAGAGGTGGGCGCCGTCGTCTCCGCTTTTGCGCTGATGCGGTTCGTGTCGAGTCCCTTCTGCGGCCGGCTGATCGACTGGGCAGGGGAGCGAGCCATCCTCTCGATCGGAATCGGTATCGTCGCGCTCTCGAGCGGGTTGGTCGGCGTCGCCCAGAACTATCCGCAACTGTTAATCCTGCGTGGCATCGGCGGCATCGGCTCAGCGATGTTCACCGTGTCGGCGATGACGTTGCTGATCGGGTCGACCAGCACCTCGATGCGTGCCCGGTCCATCGGCTTCTACCAGGGTGGATTCCTCATCGGGGGGATGACCGGGCCGGCCCTCGGAGGCCTTCTCGCGACCATCTCGCTCACCGCGCCGTTCTTCTTCTATGCCGCAACTCTCGCCGTCGCGGGCATCGTGGGCATCCTGTTGCTCCGGCCGCGCACAGTCGCTGCACCCAACGACACGGGAGGCACCCCGGTGAGTATCCCGTTCCGCGAGGTGCTTCGGGACCGCGGATTCCGTGCGGCCTGCCTCGCGAACTTCGCCCAGGGCTGGACCTCCTTCGGAGTGCGCAATTCTTTGGTGCCCGTGTTGATCGTCGAGGTGCTGCGCGGGCCGAGCGCCTGGACCGGCATCGCGTTCGCCTTCTCTGCGGTCGCCCAGACCCTCGCGCTCGCGCCGGCGGCGCGATTCATCGACACTGTTGGTCGCAAGCCTGCCATCGTCGGTTCGTTCGCGGTGGCGGCTGCCACAATCGCCGCCGTTCCCTTCGTGGCGAATTTCTGGGCGCTCACCGCCCTGCTCTGCCTCTACGGTGTGGCGGCGGCCTTCATGGGCACGGCACCGGCTGCAGCGGTCGGGGATGCCGCTGGCGCGCAGGGTGGCCGTCCGGTGGCGCTGTTCTCGATGTTCTCCGACTTCGGCGCGATCATCGGGCCGCTCGTCGCGGGTTTTCTCGCCGATACCGTGTCCTACCCGGTGGCTTTCGCAGTGGGCGCGGCTTTCTTCGTGGGGGCGTCAGCTTATGCCCTGCGGATGCCCGGACGATCGCGCCCTCCCGTCGCGGGCTGAACTCTCGCGGCCGGACTTCTCACGGCTGCCCTTCTCACGACTGCCCTTCTCAGGACTGCGAATCTCGTGTTTTCCGCCACGCCCCCCATTTCTCGAGGGGGAGCTTCGAGGGGCAGACTGGGAACATGGAATATACGAAACTCGGACACAGTGGCCTCGAGATCTCGGCGGTCACCCTCGGTTGCATGAGCTACGGCGACCCGGGTCGCGGCACCCATGCGTGGAGCCTGCCGGAGGAGCAGAGTCGTCCGTTCATCCGCCGCGCCATCGAGCTCGGTATCACCAGCTTCGATACGGCCAACGTCTATTCGAACGGTTCGAGCGAGGAGATCGTCGGTCGGGCCCTTGGCGAGTACGCGAGGCGCGAGGAGGTCGTGATCGCCACGAAGGTGCACGGGGTGATGCGTCCTGGCCCCAATGGAGGCGGACTGTCCCGCGGTCACATCATGGAGCAGATCGACGCGAGCCTGCGACGTCTCGGCACGGACTACGTGGACCTGTACCAGATTCACCGCTGGGATCCGCGGGTGCCAATCGACGAGACGATGGAGGCCCTGCATGACGTCGTCAAATCCGGCAAGGCGCGTTATCTCGGGGCATCCTCGATGTTCGCCTGGCAGTTCGCCACGGCGCAGCACGCGGCGGACCTCAACGGCTGGACCCGGTTCGTGTCCATGCAGGACCACTACAACCTCATCAATCGCGAAGAGGAACGGGAGATGCATCCGTTCTGCCTCGACCAGGGCGTTGGCGTGCTGCCCTGGAGCCCGCTTGCCCGCGGCAAACTGACGCGGGACTGGGATGTCTCCTCCTCACGCTCGGAGACCGATGAGTTCGGTAAAACCCTCTACGCCCAGTCCGAGCAGTCCGACCGAAGGGTGGCGGATGCGGTGACATCCGTCGCCGACGCCCGCGGCGTACCGCGTGCCCAGGTCGCCCTCGCATGGGTGGCGCAGCAGCCGGCCGTGAGCTCGCCAATCGTCGGGGCGACGAAGCTGTCACACCTGGATGACGCTGTGGCGGCGATCGAACTCGACCTCACGAATGCCGAGCTCGCGCTGCTCACCGAGCACTACATCCCGCACACGGTCGCGGGATTCTGAGCCCTCAGCGGGCGTCGCGTCCGGTGAGAGCGAGCAGGCGAAGCTGCAGGGAGGCGTCTTCGGGCAGAGGGACCGGCGCGGCGAATAGCCCGCTCGCCGAGAGCGTGTCGCGCTGAGGTTCGAAGACCGTCCAAACGGCTTCGATCAGGGCGCCGTCGAGGGTCTCATCGGCGCCCACCGCCCGCGCCAGATCCCAGGAATGGATGGCGACGTCACTCACCTGCTCGCGGAGATAGTCGGAGACCGGAACGGTGTCGGAGGAGAGACTCACCTGCGCGTCGGGTGAGGCGGCATCCCAGGCCGAGGTTGCGGCGAGCGAATACAGCCGCCATTCCGCACGAAGATCGTCACCGAGCGGCTGGATGCGTCGCCGCGCATCCGCAGCCGAACTCCCGGCAAGCAGGTGTGGCACCCACTGCTGCTCCTCGACCACGTGCCTCACCAGGTCGCGCACGGTCCAGTCCGTGTCGGGAGTGGGCGCATCCCAGTCCGTCACCAGACCGAGCCGCACTCCGAACTCGCTATGGGCCTGCTTCTGCAGGGCGAGCCAGTCGTAAGTCGGTGCTGTTGATTCGCTCGATTCCATTATTGTCTCAACGCCCGGCGACCTGACGAATTCCCGCGCGGTTGTGCGGTCGTAGGCTGAAAGTAAGGAAGGGACCAACGGATGAGCAGCGGATCAGAGAGCACGCCTGACGATCGATCGCGGACGGTGACCTGGGAGGATCCGTTGGTGGGCGCCGCGCTCGCCAAGACGATGTCTGGCCTCGAGTACATCCAGGGCCTCCTCGACGGAAGCATCCCGGAGCCTCCGATTATGAATCTCATGAACATGAGGCCGGTGGCGGTGGAGGTCGGCAAGGTCACCTTCACCTGCGATCCCAACGAATCGCACTACAACCCCATCGGCACCGTGCACGGCGGACTGGTCTGCACCCTGCTCGACTCGGTGCTCGGCTGTGCGGTGCAGACGACACTGCCGCACGGGCAGGGATACACCTCGCTCGAGATCAAGATCAGCTACCTCCGTCCGGTGATGGTAGATACCGGTCAGCTCACCGCGGTCGGGATCGCCACGAAACCGGGAAGCAGGGCAGCCTTCGCCGATGGCACGGTGCATGATTCGAACGGCAAGCTGATTGCAACCGCGAGCAGCACCCTCCTGGTTTTCCCGGTCTGAGACTGCACGGGCGACCCGTGCTTCCAGCGTTTGTTTCTACACTGGAGCCGTGAGCGACGCGCACGGGCATAGCCACTCGCACGGCCTGGATCCCCAGACCGGCCGAGCGAATCGGGCGCGCCTGCTGATCACCATCGGAATCGTCTCTGTCGTACTCGTGGTGGAGGTCATCGGCGGCATTATCTCGGGATCGCTCGCGCTGTTCGCCGACGCCGGTCACATGCTCTCCGACCTCACGGGACTCCTTGTCGCCCTGATCGCGCTCACGATGGCGGCACGGCCAGCGACGGATGCCCGCACTTTCGGCCACCGTCGCGCCGAGGTCTTCGGAGCTCTCGCCAACGGGCTCATCCTGCTCGTGGTGGTGGGTTTCGTGGTCGTGGAGGCGGTCAACCGGCTCGTGGAGCCGTTGGTTGCGGCGGTTGAGGCACCCCTGATGCTGTTCGTGGCCGTTCTCGGGGCAATTGCGAACACCGTCGGGCTGCTCGTTCTGCGCAGCGGTGCGAAGGACTCGATCAATATGCGCGGGGCCTATCTCGAAGTTCTTGGCGATCTTGTGGGCTCCGTGGCCGTGATCATGGCGGCCATCGTCATCCTGCTCACCGGTTTCGAGCGGGCCGACGCGATCGCCTCCCTCGCCATCGCAGGCCTCATCGTGCCGCGGGCCCTCGGCCTGCTGCGAGATGTGATCGGGGTTCTCAGCCAGGGCACGCCACGTGGCACGGATGTTGCGCTGATCCGTGAACACGTACTTTCCAAGTCCGGGGTGGTCTCGGTGCATGACGTGCATGTCTGGTCGATCACGCCCGGTTCGAACGTGTTTTCTGCCCACGTCGTGGTGGATCGGGCGGTCTTCAGAGAGAACCGCACGGACCAGCTGCTCGATGCCCTGACGGCGTGTCTCGCCGAGCATTTCGACGTGGCACACTCCACATTCCAGCTCGAGCCGGAGGAGCACGCGGACCACGAGGTGGACCAGCACCGCTAGCGACGCGCCGGGCAGCTACCGCAGCGCGGTATCCCCGATCCGTGTTCCAACCGCGGCAAATGCAGGAACGGTCGTGACGGATGTTGCGGGTGAGTCTCATCCGCCACTCCTGTCACGAGGAGTCCTGCATTTGCCAGTCGGAATGAAGCCGCACGGAGGATTGATCAAAGAAGGGTCCCGGCGACGCGGGGACCCTTCAGATGAATCGGCGAGTGGGGGCTAGGCGGCCTGGAGCGTGAACTGCAGCTCGAAGCTGATGGTGACATCGTCGCCAAGGGTGAATCCGCCAGCCTCGAGGGCGGCGTTCCAGCTCACCCCGTAGTCATGACGGTTGATTTTGGTGGAGGCGGTGAAGCCCGCCTTGGTCTGGCCGTAGCCGTCGATGACGATGCCACCGAACTCGCCGGTGAGGGTGACGGACTTGGTCACGCCACGGAGGCTGAGGTCACCGAGGACGGTGATGGCGTCGCCATCGAGCACCACGTTGGTGGACACGAAGGTGATGTTCGGAAACTCGTCGGGCTTGAAGAAGTCGTTGGTGCGCAGGTGGTTGTCGCGTTCCTTCTGGTTCGTGTTGACCGAGGCGACCTCGATGCTTGCCTCGACCGTCGACTTCGACGGGTCTTCGGCGGTCACGATGGTCGCGGTGAAGCGCTCGAAAGTGCCGCGGACCTTGCTGATGGCGAGGTGCTTCACCGAGAAGGCGACCTCGGAATGGGTGGGGTCGAGCACCCAGGTGCCGGCAACGTAAGTGGGATGGGTGTCAGTGATAGTCGTCATAAGGCTAGGCAAGCGCATAGACCTGCGTGTTATTCCCGATTGTGGAGACAGGCCAGAGAAATTTTCATGCTGTTTCCCTGCCCGCCGACCTCGCTAACCTCGTACCGTGCCCCGATATGTCGCCCTTCTCCGCGGAATCAACGTTGGTCGGGCGAAGTCGATCCCCATGGCGCAACTCGCCTCGGTCTTCAGCGCCCTCGGCTTCACGGACGTCGCTACGGTTCTGCGCAGCGGAAACGTGGTTTTCGGGTCGGATGCTGCGCTAACGCCCGACACTCCCCGACGCATCGAAGCCGCCGTTCTTGCGGGGACGGGAGTGCGATCAAGCGTTCTCCTGCTCGATTCTGTGGCGTTTTCCGCCATCCTCGATGCAAGTCCGCTTGTTGACATAGCCACCGACCCTTCGAAGAGCTTCGTGACCTTCGTGGCCTGGATGCCGACATCGATCGAGCTGCCGGATGCCGCATCCCTCGCTCCCGAAATGCTGGCGGTGGGCTCCGCCGCGGTCTACCAGTGGATACCCGACGGCAGCCTCCAGACGCGCGTGCCACGGTCGTTCTGGAAGCAGTTCGACGCGCCTGCGACCGCCCGCAACTGGAACACGGTACTGAAGCTGCGCGCCCTCCTCGGCGACTGATCTCGCCGCGCGCGGCTGCGCCAACGACCACTCCTTCACAGGAAACGCGGAGCTTGGTGCCGAACTGTTAAGTCCGGTATCGACGCACAGAGCGTTCCGACGGTGAGAGTATTCCGCCCGTCATGGAAACCAGTCGAGAGCCCGCTTCCCAGCCGTTCCGGGAAGCATCCACCGCCGCGCGACGCCTCCCGTGTAGCCGGCCGCTCCAGCGTTTTCGCCCGAGCGACTGCGCTGCTGCGGATAACCGGAGATCCTCATTTGCTAAAAAAGTCCCTTGTCAGTTCCGCGCGCGCCCGCATCCGTGCGCTCCCGGCCGTTCCCGCCGAACACAGTCCCGGACTCCCCGCCCTCAACGGGCGATCCGTGCGCAACCTCCGTCACGTGCGCGCCGTCAAGGCGGTGCGCGGGGGTGTGGCTGCGGCCGCAGCATCCTTCGCGGTGGTCATCGCCCTCGGCTTCGGCGTGCCGGCCTATGCGGCGGCGAACGCAGCCCCGTCGGTGCGAACGCTCGCGCTCCAGAGCCTCACCGTGAGCGGTATCTCTCCTGCCGCAGCCGTGGTGCGGGATGCCTACGGGGTCACCCTCCCACCGCCCGTGCAGTGGCCCGTGGATCCGTCGAGCCCGATCGTCGACGGCTTCGGCCCGCGGGTGCCGCCGTGCTCCGGTTGCTCGTCCAATCACGAAGGAGTGGACTACGACGCCGGCAACGGTGCGCCGGTGCACGCGATCGCGGCCGGGGTCGTCGTCGAGACCAACAATCCCGGCTGGGCGGCTCTCGGCATCCATGTGGCTATCCAGCATGTGATCGCGGGCCAGACCATCACCAGCGCTTACGGGCACATGCAGGTGGGATCGATGCCGCTGCGCGTGGGCGACACGGTTTTTGCGGGCGAGCTCATCGGTCGCGTCGGCAGCACGGGTGCGAGCACCGGCGCGCACCTTCATTTCGAGATTCGGGCCGGTGGCACCAGACCGGTCGACCCTGTGGCCTGGATGCGCGCCCGGCTGGGCTAGCTGAACGTCACTCCCAGACTCGTTGGATAACGTGCAGCCGTGACCAATATTGCCGCTCCGTTCCGGTCCCGACTGCTTTCGGCGTTCACCGGCAACTCAAGCGGGCGACCGGACTGGGTCAGCCAGATCGAAGAGGGTGACGACGCTGGGTTCTTCGGTGTCGGGTCGGCCGCGTGGGCTGTTCATGGTGGCATGCCGACGCTGGTGGCCGGCATCCGCGCCCTGCTCATGCAGACCCTCCACCCCGGGGCGATGGCGGGAGTGCACGACTGGTCGAGGTACAAGGAGGATCCGCTCGGTCGGCTGTCCGGCACCATCCAGTGGCTCATCGGCGTCACCTTCTCCGACACCACCATGGCCGTGCGCGAATCGAACCGGGTGGGGCGCTTCCACGACCGGGTGGTCGGCACCTATCTCGATGCCCAGGGGGCAGAGCGGCACTACGCTGCGGGGGATCCCGAGCTGCTGTCCTGGGTACACGTGGTGTTCACCGACGCGTTCCTCGGAAGTCACCTTGTCTGGGGTTCGCCGATTCCGGGAGGTCCGGACCAGTACGTGCGCGAATGGACCAAGGCGGGCGAACTGGTCGGCGTCGTCAACCCGCCGACCTCGCAGGCGGAGCTCCGTTCGCAGCTCGAGGCCTTTCGTGCCGCCGGCATTCTCAAGAGCGACGAACGGGTGGCCGAGGCCGTGCGGTTTATCCGCAAGCCGGGCCTGCCCAAAGGCATGCTTCCGGCCTACAACATTCTCTTTGCCGGAGCCGTCGCATCCATCCCGGCCGAATATCGGCGGATGCTCGGCCTGCGCCGCGCGTGGTGGCCAGCGATCACGGCCACGCGCCTGATCCTCGTGCTTGTCGGGTCATTGCTCGGCCGCAGTTCCACCAGTGAGGACGCCGCCCGCAAGCGACTCGCGCGCCTTGAGCTGCTCTAGCTTCCCTCACCCACCCGCACCCCATTCACGCCCGCTCGTTCTGTCCCAACGATGAACACCGAGTTGCCGTTTTCTGTTGTTCCCGCGCCCGGGAACAACAAAAAGGGGCATGTGGTGATGGCTCGCTCCGAACCCCCGCAACCGCAGGGTTATTTGTGGTGCCGCTCTCTTCGCAATCATTATCAGTCCCATCGTGCTTCGGCTCAGAGCGCTCACGGAGGCTGGCGCTGTCCCCGGCTGTCGCCGGCTGGGGGTAGATTCGCTCCTGTGGAGAGGCAGGCCTCAGGAGGCAGAACCGCATGAGTAAGCAGGATGGCCGCGACCGCCAGGTCAGCGCGAGTTCTGTCGATAGCAGCACCGCAACGATCCTCCACGTCGATCTCGATGCCTTTTTCGCCTCAGTAGAACTGCTCGACCGACCGGAGCTCGCGCATCTGCCCGTGATCGTTGCCGGCAAATCGATGCGCTCCGTCGTGACGGCGGCGAACTACCCGGCCCGCAAGTACGGCGTGCGTTCGGCCATCCCCCTGTCGCAGGCGCTGCGGCTCTGCCCGAAGGCGATCGTGCTCGAGCCGCATTTCGACAAATACCGCCACTATTCGACGCTCGTGATGGAGATCTTCGACGATGTGACCCCGCTGGTCGAGCGGCTCGGCATCGATGAGGCATTCCTCGACGTCTCCGGGGCCGGACTCATCGGCAACCCGGCGCAGGTCGCCGCCGTGATTCGCCATCGCGTTCAGCAGGAGACCGGGCTCACCTGCTCGGTGGGGGCGGCATCCACCAAATTCGTGGCGAAGCTCGCCTCCGGGCGCGCGAAGCCCGACGGGGTGCTCGTCGTGCCCGCCGACCAGACGCTCGCGTTTCTTCATCCGCTGCCCGTCGGGGCGCTATGGGGTGTCGGCGCGGTCACCGAGGAGACTCTCACGCGGCGCGGACTACGCACGATCGGCGACATCGCACGATCCCCGCTCGTGGCCCTTCAACGGGCGGTGGGGGATGCTTCGGGGCTCAAGCTGCACGACCTCGCCAATGGTCGCGATCCCCGGTCGGTGACCACGGCCTCCGTGGAGAAGAGCGTGGGACACGAGGTGACCTTTGAGGTCGACACCGTGAACGCGGACGACCTCCGCCGGGAGCTGCTGCGCCAGGCCAACGCCGTCGCGGTGCGGATGCGCACGGCCGGCTGGGTGGGCCGCACCGTCGTGCTCAAGCTGCGCTACGACGACTTCACCACCATCACCCGGTCGCGCACTCTCGCCGAGTCGACGGATGTCGGGCGCCGCATCTACGAGGAGGTCCGGTCCATCTACGACGCCCTTGGCCGGCACAATCCGGTGCGACTCATCGGCGTGCGCATGGAGCAGCTCAGCGAGGGCGACGATCAGCAACTCGGCCTCTGGGACGAAGACGAAGACTGGCGAGAGGCCGAAGACACCATCGACGCCGTCACCGCGCGCTTCGGTCGCGGGATGCTGCGGCCGGCGTCACTTCTCAAGGCCGAAGCCCCGCGGGGTGACGCGCAGAACGCGCACCGCATCGACTACGAGCCGCCGCGCTGACCAGTCGGGGCAACAGGCCACAGCATGAGTTCTGCGGATGGATGACGGGACCTGGATGGGCACCTGTCCTTAAACGCAGGCATCGGGACAGCGGCCTGGGATAGCCTCGACCAGCCGAGCCGCCCGGCGTAGTTTCGACGATCGCTCGACCGTGTCCCGGACTGTCCGACGACAGTCCATCGAACGCGGAATGATGAACCCTCGCGATCGCGTCTTCTTGTCGCGCCGAGGAATCACGTGAAGAGATGCGTCGAACGCAGGGGGAACCGACGATCCAATCAGTCGGAGGGACCGGCGAATGGCGAGTGCGAACACGGGACTACCGCATCATCTGCGAAATCCAGAACGACCACCTGATACTCCCGGTTCTCAGAAACGGCCGCCGTCGCGACATAAGCGAAGCCCGCAAGACGAAGGTCTCCAGGCTCTCCCTTCAGACGGGGACGTGGCCCTGACGCGGGATGTCAGTGTCGTTTCCGACGTTCGATCGCTTCTCGACAGATGTCTTCGCACAGCTGCCCGTAGTCGATGCCTTCGGCTGCGGCTGATTGGGGCAAGAGGCTTGTGGCAGTCATACCGGGCAGACTGTTGGCTTCGATAATCCAGATCGCGCCGCTGTCATCGAGCCGGAAGTCGGATCGGCTGTAACCCTGAAGGCGAAGTAGACGATGGGCTTCTAGCGCAGCGTTCTTTGCGGCCGACTCGACAGCCGCCGGTAAGCTCGCGGGAAAGCTCTCTTCGATGGCGCCGAGCTGGTATTTGTGCGCGTAGGTGAACGCCTCGTCAACGGGGACGAAGATCTCCCCGACCGCGAGTGCCCTGGCACCCAAGACTCCGACGGTGAGTTCCCGCCCACGAATGAATCGTTCGACCATGACCGTGCCGTACTGGCCGGCTCGGTCTATCGCGGCTTCGAGCTGGTCGGGAGAGCGGACGACCGACAGGCCCACGGTGGATCCCTGCGCGGTCGGTTTCACGACGACAGGGAAGCCGAGCGCGTCGTGCACCCGATCTGTCGATGAGGGAGCGATCAACCAGTCGGGAGTGCGGATCCCGCCGGCGCGAAGCAGCGTTTTGCCGACGTCCTTATCCATGGCAAGTGCACTGCCGAGTGGCCCGGAGCCGGTGTAGGGGATTCCAGCGAGGTCGAGCAGTGCCTGTAGCCGCCCGTCTTCCCCGGATCCGCCGTGGAGTGCGATGAAGACGACGTCGCTGTCTCCAACCGCTGCGGGCAATTGGAGCGGGTCGGCCTGGATCCGGGCACGGTCGACCTCAGTCGCTGATGGTGGCGCCTGGCCAACAGCACTCGTGAGGACTCGGTGCTCGTCTGCGACTTCGATGGCGCCGTAGGCGGTATCGACGGCGGTGACCTGGTGGCCGCGGGCCCGCAGCGCCGGAATGATCTGGGCTGCGCTGGCGATCGAGACGTCACGTTCTTCACTTTCGCCACCGAAGAGAACTGAAATGCGCACAACGCGACATTACCGGTGAAGCAAACGAACCCGTCTCAAGCGCAGGCCTCCGCGCGGCTTATTCGACCACTCAGGAGGGAGTGCCGCGCGCAGACCGGGGTCGACGAACACCAGCAATTCGCCACGCAACAAGCGCTGGTTCAGGGTACCGACGCATTGGATACGAGGCTTTCCCCCATCTCCTCAGCCTAGATTCGGCTCATGATCATTTCCCTTGATGGCGTCTCTCCGGAAGCCGTGGTCGAACGACACCTGTCGCATCTCGTGGATGACCGGATCAGGGCGAGTCCCGACATCCGCGGTGGCCAAACGGCGGCGAATGCTGCGCTCACCGCTTTCGACGTGGCGGGGTACGCTGCCAGGCGTAACCGGGTACTCCCAGTGGCGGCTCGCGGAGCCTCCCGGTTGTCGCCCTACATCCGCCACGGGTTGCTTTCGCTGAGGGAGGTCTGGAACGCCACCGCCGGTCCAGCGGCGGATGTCTCGAAATTTCGCGACGAACTGCTCTGGCAGGAGTATGGCCGACATCTATATGCTCGAGTTGGCATGCAGCTGCATCGCAACTTGCGGTTCGACGTCGCATGGGCTGGGGATTTCACACCAGCGGCCTGGCCGCGCGACATGGCCTGTGTGAACTGGGCACTGTCGTCTCTGGAAACGGAGGGCTGGCTTGTGAATCAGACTCGCATGTGGCTCGCCTCGCAATACACCGTGCGCTCCGGAGCAGGGTGGATGGCTGGGCAGGAGTATTTCCATCGCCACCTGCTGGACGGCTCGCGCGCTGCGAACCTGCTCGGGTGGCAATGGACAGTTGGCGCGGGCACGGGCAAACCCTACGGATTTGCACGGTGGCAGGTGGAGAAACGAGCGCCTCAAC
Source organism: Actinomycetales bacterium (assembly GCA_038203515.1). Taxonomy (GTDB): domain Bacteria; phylum Actinomycetota; class Actinomycetes; order Actinomycetales; family Microbacteriaceae; genus Lacisediminihabitans. The sequence continues at coordinate 35,804 of JBBRDX010000001.1, forward strand.
TGTGCGCGGCTTGTCCTCTCAATCGCAGTTGCCCGATAGAGAACTTTCCTTCGGATACGGTTCCGCGGCCGGTCGCCGTACCGGATCCACGGCTCGTCCAGGACGATGACCTGGCCTCCACCCGGGGTCCGACCATGGTCGTCGAACGCTCCACACCACACTCTGTTTTGCTCACAGTCGAATCGCTTGGCGATGAGGATCCGGCGCTTCTCGCCCATCCGCAGCTCCCGGTTGTCTTCATCTTCGACGAACCGGCCCTGGAAAAACTGCGCCTTTCGAGCAAAAGGCTCGTGTTTTTCGTAGAGACGCTCCAAGACCTGGCTGAGCGGCGTGAAGTGATCGTGCATCTCGGAGACCCCAAACAGATCACTCCGGACCTTGACGCTGCGATCACCTGGGCTCCAGTGCCGAGCTTTGAAAAGTACGACAGGACCGCCGTTCAAATTCATCCGTGGCCGTGGCTCGCCGAACCTCATGCCGGTTCGCTCAAAAGCTTTTCGGCCTGGCGCCAGAAACTTACCCAGCCGAAATAAAACCCGGTCTTTTTCGGGATGGCACTCCCAGCAGCCCTCCCGATGCCACGCCCCCAGGATGATGCCCGGAACGCGCACCGGATCGACGACGAGTCTCTGCACTGCCTCCCGGTCGGCTGGAGGCCGCGCGTTGGTGGGGGAGAGTCATCCGTGGGCCGACCGTGTGGATGCCCCTGCCCGCGCTGAACCCTCGGGGCGGGGGATCTGCCGGGTCACGGAGGGTGAATCGCGCCGGGGATGGAGTTGTGCCTCCCGCCGCGAGGGTTTATCCCCGCCGCCACGTGCGGGGCGGCAGGCGATCAGCGGGCGATAATCGCCGCGGACCGGGCACCGAGCAGTGTTTCGGAGGATGACGCCGCCACCGAACGCGTCGTGGCGAGCAGCAGCGTGCCGCCATAGGGCAGCACGACCGGAAAGTCGGCGAAGTTGACGACGACGGACGTGCCGCCCGCGGACCCTGCGCGATGCAGGGCGAACCACTTCGCATCGTCGTCGAATTCGGTCGAAAGCCGGGACATCCGCGGGTCGGTGAGGTCCGGGCGATCGCGGCGCAGGTCCGCGAGGGAGCGGTAGAGCTGCAGCAGGCGGGCATGGTCGCCTTCGGCAGGCTCGTCCCAATCGAGCTTGGAGTGTTGGAATGTTTCGGCGTCCTGCGGGTCGGGCACGATGGCCGGGTCCCAGCCCATCTTCGCGAACTCCGCGATGCGACCCTCGGCCGTCGCCGTGCCGAGTTCGGGCTCCGGATGCGCGGTGAAGAACTGCCATGGCGTAGACGCTCCCCACTCCTCGCCCATGAACAGCATCGGAGTGAACGGGCCGGCGAGCGTGAGCACCGCCGCGATCGCCAGCTGGTCGGCGTCGAGCTGGGCCGAGAGCCGGTCGCCCACGGCGCGGTTGCCGATCTGGTCGTGATTCTGATTGGCGACGACGAGCCGCCACGACGGCATGTGGTCGGTGTCGATCGGATGCCCGTGGTCACGTTCACGGAACGACGAGTAGGTTCCGTCGTGGAAGAAGCCGCGGGTCATGACCTTAGCGAGTGAGTCCAACCCGGCGAAATCGGCGTAGTACCCGGTCGTCTCGCCGGTCAGCGCGACGTGCACGGCGTGGTGGAAGTCGTCGCTCCACTGGGCCTGCAGGCCGTAGCCGCCGCTGCCGCCCTCGCGTGGAGTGATCAGTTTCGGGTCGTTGAGGTCGGATTCGGCGATGAGGCTGAGTGGTCGGCCAAGAAAGGCCGAGAGGGCATCCGTTCGTTCGGAGAGCTCCTGCAGGAGGTGCTTCGGCGAGTCGTCGACGAGGGCGTGAACCGCATCGAGGCGAAGTCCGTCGACGTGGAAATCACGAAACCAGCCCAGCGCATTGTCGACGATGTACGACCGAACCGCCGACTCATCGAGGTTGATCGAATCGCCCCAGGTGTTCGACGAACCGGAGCGAAGGTAGGGGCCGAACCGTGGCAGGTAGTTGCCGCTCGGGCCGAGGTGGTTGTAAACGACGTCCTGGATCACGCCGAGACCGCGCGAATGCGCGGCATCCACGAACCGTTCATAGGCCGCCGGTCCTCCGTAGGTCTCGTCGACGGTGTACCAGAGCACTCCGTCGTAGCCCCAGTTGTGGTCGCCATTGAACCCGTTGACCGGCAACAGTTCCACGAAGTCGACCCCGATGGAGACGAGATGGTCGAGCCTTGCGATCGCTGAGTCGAGGGTGCCCTCGGGGGTGAAGGTACCGAGGTGCAGCTCGTAGATCATGCCGCCGGCCAGTTGGCGGCCGGTCCAGCCGCCATCGGTCCACTCGAATTCGCTGGTGAATGTTCGGGAGAGTCCATGAACAGACTCGGGTTGGCGACGGCTGCGCGGATCGGGCAGTGGCGCCTCATCGTCGTCGACGAGGTAGCCGTAGTCGGTGCCCGAGAGCCCCTCGGGTGCCGTCCACCAGCCCCCCGTGGTCGCTGTCATCTCGTGGCGCTCGCCGTCGAGCAGCAGCGTGAGGGTGGAGGCCGAAGGGGCCCAGATATCGAAGGTCATCACTTCAGTGGTCATCATCGTCTGCCTACTCGCTCGGGACCAATAGTGCTACAGGGTACCGCTCGAGCACCTCGGAAAGCCGTAAGGTACCGCCATCGAAATGCTGGCCGGTGAAGACATCGGTCACCGGTCGTCCGGCGACGATCACGGAGGTGTCGCCCCATCCGCCGTGGCGGACCAGCCCGATCGGGAGTCGGGTTGCCACGGTCAGCGCCTCACCGCGGTCAAAGGAGACGACATGCTTGGCCGCAGATCCGTAGGCCTCGATCGCGGCATACCGGGTGAAGAATTCTGGCCGGTCACGACGCAGGCGCAGGGCCCGAGAGGTCACGAGCAACTTTGCGGCTCCCGATTCGTCGATCGGCGGGTGGGCTCCGGCGTCGATGGCGGCAAGGTAAAGCTGCCGTTCGTCGAAGTCGACCGGGCGACGGTTGTCGGGGTCGACGAGCGAGGTCTCCCACAGTTCGCTGCCCTGGTAGACATCCGGGACACCGGGGGCCGTGAGCTGGATCACCTTGGCCGACAGCGAATTCGACCAGCCCGGCTGCCGCACGGTGTCGAGCACGTCTTCGAGGATGCCGACGACGTGCTCATCGTCGAAGGCGGAGTCGATGAGTGCGTGCATCCGCGCTTCGAATTCTTCGCGGGGAGCCGTCCATCGGGTGGAGTTGCCGGCCTCGCGGGCCGCCTTCTCGGCATACGCGTGCAGTCGCTCCCGGCTGGCCGGCCAGGCTCCGACGATGGCCTCCCAGAGCAGGGATTCGAGAGGCCCGTCGCCGAGAGGTGCCGCCGTGCGTAGCTGGCCGAGAATAGCGGCCCACTCTGTGGGGATCTCGGCGAGCACGCTGATGCGCGCCCGCACGTCCTCGCCACGCTTGGTGTCGTGGGTGGAGAGCGTGGTGAGAGAGGAGGGGAAACTCGCCTGCCTCAGCTGGTGCCGGCGGTGGAATTCCTCGATGCCGATAGAGAACTCGGACGGGTCCGCACCGACCTCGGTGAGCGACCCCAGTCTCGTGTAGCGATAGAACGCCGTATCTTCCACGCCTTTCGCCATCACCATTCCCGAGGTCTGCTGGAACCGGATGGCGGCTGGATGATGCGGATCACTGAGCGTCGGAAGCAGGTCGTCGATGCGCAAGGAGAGCTCCGGACGATACTCCTTGGCCAGTCTCACGGCCTCATTCAGGTGCTCGATGCCGAGCGGGAGGTAGGAGCGGTAGACCGGGAAACAGGCCAGCAACTCGGCCAGGGCGTCCGCGATGCCGTCGCTGGGCTGCGATGTCGCATCTCCGAAGTCGCGTTCGAGTCGCAGTACCTCCGAGCGCAGGATACCGTCGGCGATGGCCCGCTTGGTGCTGTGGATGAGGCGGGCCCAGGAGACCGGCTCGATCGAGTCGCGCAGGGTGCAGTCGAGGGCGTCGAGCGCCGTGCGACCGGCCGGATCAACGAGCACACGGTCGACATCCGCGAGGGCATCGTAACCGGTGGTTCCCGACGTGGCCCAGGATGTGGGCAGTTGTTCGTCCCCCTCGAGGATTTTCTCCACGAGCACATAGGCGCCGTCGGTGGCCGCCGCGAGCGCATCGAGGTAGCCTGCCGGGTCGGCAAGGCCGTCGGGATGGTCCACCCGCAGGCCGTCCGCCAGGCCCTCGGTGATCCAGCGGATGATCTCCGCGTGCGACTCATCGAACACCCAGGGTATTTCCACGCGAATGCCGGCGAGGGTGTTTACGGCGAAGAATCGGCGGTAGTTGAGCTCGGCATCCGCTCGACGCCAGTTCATCAGCTCGTAATTCTGGCGGGAGTGAATCTGCGACGGTGAGGCCCCGTCGTCTGCCGTGCCGGGAGCGAGAGGGAAGCGGTTCTCGTAATAGGCCAATTCGCCGTCGATAATCTCAAACGCCGGGTGTGGCTCGTCGCCGAGCACCGGGATGCGCACCTTACCGCCGCCGAAGTCCCAGTCCACGTCGAAGGCCTCCGCGTAGCGTGACTGGCGCCCATGGGTCAACAGATCCCACCACCAGAGGCTCTGCTTCGGGGTCGCGACGCCGACGTGATTCGGAACGATGTCGACGAGCAGGCCGAGACCGAGCGCGTGGGCGGCCGCAGACGCGGCATCCAGCCCCGCCCGACCGCCGCGAGCCGGATCGATGAGTGAATGGTCCACGACATCGTAACCGTGGTCGGAGCCCTCTTCCGCCGTGAGGAGAGGAGAGAGGTAGAGCCAGTCCGCGCCCAGGCCGTGCACATAGCCGGCGATGGTCGCCGCGGCGTTCAGATCGAAGGACTCACGGATCTGCAGCCGATAGGTGGACGCCGGTGTTCGCATCAGCGCGCTTCCGGGATGCGTGGAGCCGCGGCCTGGGTGCCCGCCTGCGCGCTCAGCGATGCCGCGACCGAATGGTCGATCTCGACCTCGGGTGCGACCCAGGCGCGCAGCACGACGAGGGATTTCGCCACGACCAGCAGCACGTCCTTCGCCTTGCGCGGCTCCGTGTCGGCCAGTTCGCCGGAGGTATCGATCACGATCTCCCACGATCCGGAGAACTCTTCGGAGGGCAGCGTGAAGTCAACGGATTCGTCACCCGCGTTGAAGAAGATGGCGAAGTTGAGGTCGGTGATGCGCTGACCGCGCAGGTCGCGCCCCTGGATGCCGTTGCCGTTGAGGAACACCCCGATGGCGCGCCCGAAGCCGGAGTCCCAGTTCTCGGGTTCCATCTCCTCGCCGCCCGGGGTGAGCCAGACGATGTCGGCGAGAGGTTCGCCCGCCCCGCGCTTGACCGGCCGGCCGTCGAAGAAGCTTTTGCGGCGGAACGTGGGGTGGTCCTTGCGAAGCCGCGTCACGGCCGCCACGAACTCGGTGAGCGGAGCATCCGCTGCATCCCAGTGCACCCAGGAGATCTCGGAGTCCTGCGCGTAGCTGTTGTTGTTGCCCTGCTGCGTTCGGCCGAGCTCGTCGCCGTGCAGGATCATCGGCACGCCCTGCGAGAACAACAGCGTCGCCAGGAAGTTGCGCTGCTGCCGGGCGCGCAGGCCAAGCACCGCCGGGTCATCCGTCGGGCCTTCGGCGCCGGAGTTCCAGGAGCGGTTCTCCGACTCCCCATCTTTGTTGTCCTCGCCGTTCGCGGCATTGTGCTTCTCGTTGTACGACACGAGGTCCGCCAGGGTGAAGCCGTCGTGCGCGGTGACGAAGTTGATGGATGCCACGGGACGACGTCCATCACCCTCGTAGAGGTCTGCCGAGCCGGTGAATCGCGACGCGAACTCGCCGAGCGTGGAGGGCTCTCCGCGCCAGAAGTCGCGAACGGTGTCGCGGTACTTGCCGTTCCACTCTGTCCACTGCGGGGGTAAGTTGCCCACCTGGTAGCCGCCGGGGCCCACATCCCAGGGCTCGGCGATGAGCTTCACCTGCGACACGATCGGGTCTTGCTGCACCAGCTCGAAGAAGGTGGCGAGTTTGTCGACGTCGTAGAACTCACGGGCGAGAGTGGAGGCGAGGTCGAAGCGGAATCCGTCCACGTGCATCTCGGTCACCCAGTACCGCAGGCTGTCCATGATGAGCTGCAGGGAGTGCGGATGGCGCACATTGAACGAATTGCCGGTGCCGGTGTAGTCCATGTAAAACTGCTCGTCATTGTCGACCAGGCGGTAATACGCCTGGTTGTCGATGCCCCTGAAGGAGATAGTCGGGCCGAGGTGGTTGCCCTCCGCCGTGTGGTTGTAGACCACGTCGAGTACGACCTCGATGCCGGCGTCGTGCATGGAGCGCACCATGCCCTTGAACTCCTGCACCTGCTGGCCGCGATCCCCCGTCGAGGAATAGCTGTTCTGCGGCGCGAAGAAGCCGATGGTGTTGTAGCCCCAATAGTTGCGCAGACCCTTGTCGAGCAGCGTCGAATCCTGCACGAACTGATGCACGGGCATGAGCTCGAGGGTCGTGATGCCGAGTTTCTGCAGGTGTTCGATCACCGCCGGATGCGAGAGCCCGGAGTAGGTGCCGCGCTGCTCCACGGGGATGTCGGGGTGCAGCTCGGTGAGTCCCCTCACGTGGGCCTCGTAGATCACGGTGTTGTTATAGGGGACTCGCGGATGACGGTCGCCAGCCCAGTCGAAGAAGGGGTTGATGACGATGCCCATCATCGTGTGACTGGCCGAGTCCTCGTCGTTGCGCGAGAGCGGGTCGCCGAAGTTGTAGGCGAAGAGTGACGGATCCCAGTCGAAGTCGCCGCAGGTGGCCTTGGCATAGGGATCGAGGAGCAGCTTGTTGGGGTTGCAGCGTGTGCCCGATTTCGGGTCGTAGTCGCCGTATACGCGATAGCCGTAGCGCTGTCCCGGCTGCACCTGGGGGAGGTAGGCGTGCCAGACGTAGGCATCGATCTCGAAAAATTCCACCCGGGTCTCGACGCCGTCGTCATCGAACAGGCAAAGCTCGATCCTCTCGGCGACCTCACTGAAGAGTGCGAAGTTGGTGCCGCTGCCGTCGAAGGTGGCGCCGAGGGGATAGGCGGATCCGGGCCAGGTTTCCATGGGGTTATCTCAATTCGATCAGGCTCGTTCAGCGGGAGCTTTTACCGTATCCTGCGGGTGCGGCGAAGGTGGAACCGGCGGGGAGCCTTGACAAGTCGGTCGCACACCGGATAGCGATCCGGAATGTCGCAATCCGGCTCCGTATCTGGGCGGTGGTCCCTCCTCTATCTTCACGTCATCTCCCGCCCCGCTCCCTCACCTCCCACGTCCCGCCTCCCACCCCTGACGTCCCGCCTCCCACCCGATCGACTTGGTAGACGTTGTGGGTATCGCCGCGGCAAAGTCACAACGTCTACCAAGTCGATTGTGGATGCGGCCGCGTGAATTGACACCCAGACCCGCCGGACGCGGGCCCTCGTCGCGGTCGCCGGGGTCGCCGCGCGCAGGCTCGGTCATCGCCCTTCCGCATAACTCCTGCAATTTTTCGAGGGCCGGAGTCAAATCCCTGGAAGTCCGGGTCTCACTTGAGCTGCCGACAGATTCTGCAGGAGTTACGCAAGGGAGGGCGCGGACGGTGTGGTGCCAGCACCCACTGGTATGACCGCTGACGCGAGGTAACTGCGGGGATCTCACAGGGCGCGCCCGTGATCGGCCCCACGCGCGGCGCTATGCTGGGATCGAACACGGGAGTCCGGTGATGCCGGGCTGAGAGGGAGCTTCTCCAAGCTTCGACCGTCGAACCTGATCTGGATCATGCCAGCGCAGGGAGGCAGATTTACTCTCCGGGTTGTCGCATCCGCGAACAGTCCACACCCGTGCCCTCACTATCGATAGGGGCACGACCATGCACGCAACCGCAACATCCCTCCGACAGACCACTCGGCGTACCGATCCACGCTGGCGTGTCATCGACATCGTCGTCGCGAGCGTGCTCGGCGTCGCCAGCGCGCTCGTTTTCTTCGCCTGGAACCAGGTCTATGCACCCGTGACCGCACCCCTGGAAGCGCTACTGCCCGGATCGCAGGCGCTGCTCTACGGCATCTGGCTCTTCGCCGGAGTGCTCGGGGGCCTCGTTATCCGCAAACCCGGGGCTGCGCTCTTCACCGAGCTCGTCGCTGCCATCGTCTCCGCTCTTCTCGGCGCACAGTGGGGTGGTTTCGCGACTATCGAGGCCGGACTCGTTCAGGGACTCGGGGCGGAACTGATCTTTCTGGTCTTCCTGTATCACCGCTGGAACGTGGTGGTCGCGATGCTGGCCGGCGCCGCAGCCGGCCTCGCCATGGCCGTCAATGACATCGTCGGCTACTACCTGGCGTCCGGGCCCGCCTTCCAGGCGATCTATACCCTCTCGGGCCTGATCTCGGGTGCGGTGGTCGCGGGGCTCGGATCCTGGTTTATCGTTCGAGGGCTCGCCCGCACCGGCGCCCTCAGTCGCTTCGCGTCCGGCCGACTCTCGGCTCGCTGAGCAGCATCGTGACGTCAGTCCTCTCCCGCGCGGCGCCGCTCTCCGTCGACGCGCAGGCGTGGCGATGGCGCCACACCGGTCGGTCCGACTGGGCGGTGCGTGGGCTCGACCTGCGCATCGAGCCCGGCGAACGGGTGTTGCTGCTCGGGGCATCCGGGGCCGGCAAGTCCACCCTCATGCACGCGCTCGCCGGAGTGCTCGGCGGTGACGAGGAGGGAGAGTCGGAGGGTCGGCTACTAGTCGGAGATGCGGATGCCGCACGCGCTCGTGGCCAGGTCGGTCTCGTGCTGCAGGATCCGGATTCGCAGGTCGTTCTCGCCCGGGTCGGCGACGATGTGGCGTTCGGCTGCGAGAACATGGGGGTCCCGCGCGAGGAGACCTGGCTGCGCGTCGAGCAGTCGCTGCGCGCCGTTGGCCTCAACCTGCCCCTGCAACATCCCACGAGCGGTCTCTCCGGCGGCCAGAAACAGCGTCTCGCGCTCGCCGGCGTGCTCGCCATGCACCCTGGACTGCTGCTGCTCGACGAGCCGACGGCGAATCTCGATCCGGACGGCGTGATCGAGGTTCGGGATGCGGTGGCGCGAGTGCTCGAGGCGTCCGGCAGCACGCTCGTGGTGGTCGAACACCGTGTCGACGTGTGGTGGCCCCTCGTGGATCGGGTTATCGTGCTCACGCCGGGTGGGGGAGTGCTCGCGGATGGCACGCCGGATGACGTGTTGCGCCGGGAGGGGCGTGCGCTCGCCGCCTCGGGGGTCTGGGTTCCCGGGTATCCTCCGCAGTATCCGTCGCGCCTGCGTCGACCGGGCGAGCGACTGCTCTTCACCGACGGCCTGGCCATCGGTCGGTCGGCAGCCCTCCAATCCGGCATCGACCTGGCCGTGCGAGCCGGGGAGTGCGTCGCGATCACCGGCCCGAACGGGGTGGGAAAGACCACCCTCGGTCTCACGCTCGGCGGGCTGTTGCCGGTGATCGACGGACGGGTGATGGCCGAGGGCCTGGCTGGCGGGCTCGGTGCCGATCCACTGCGCTGGAAGTCGCGCGAGCTCGTCCCCCGCATCGGCAGCGTGTTTCAGGATCCGGAGCACCAATTCGTGAGCGGCACCGTCGCAGGCGAAGTCGCGGTCGGGGCCCGGGCGATCGGCCTCTCCAGCGATGAGACGGCCAGGCGCATCGATCCGCTGCTCGAGCGTCTTCGGCTCGGCCACCTCACCGACGCGAATCCCTTCACTCTCTCGGGCGGCGAGAAGCGCCGGCTCTCGGTCGCGACCGTGCTCGTCACGCGGCCGCCGCTGCTGGTGCTGGATGAACCGACCTTTGGACAGGACTCCCGCACCTGGGCCGAGCTCGTGGCATTCCTCGCCGAGCTCCTCGACGAGGGCAGCAGTGTGATTGCGGTCACCCACGACGTTCACCTCGTCGACGCCCTTGCCGACATCGAACTGCGGATGTCGCGGGCCGGCCACCGCATCGAATCGAGGGTGTCCTGATGCCGACCGTCGACATCCTCACGCCCCGCGCCGGAACCGCGGCGATCTACCGCATCAATCCGGTGGCCAAGCTCGCGGCGACAGCGGTCATCGGCATCGCGCTCGCGCTGTCGATCGACTGGGTCTCGGCGTCGGTCGCGCTCGCCTGCGAGGCGGTGCTCTTTTTCTTCGCCGGGCTCGGCCCGCGCCAGTTTGTTCGTCGCACCCTGCCGGTGGTGATCGCGTCGGTCTTCGCGGCCACCACGATCCTGCTCTACGGGCGGGCATCCGGCACGAGTCATTGGCGGTTCCTCCTCGTGAATGTGACCGATGGCTCGATCGAGCTGTCCATCGCCACGCTGTTGAGGGTTCTCGCAATCGGTCTTCCCGCGGTCGTGCTGTTCGTCACCGTCGATCCGACCGACCTCGCCGACGGGCTCGCCCAGGTGTTGCGGTTGCCCTCCCGCTTCGTGCTCGGTGCGCTCGGCGGGCTTCGGCTCGTCGGCCTCTTTGCCGAGGACTGGAAGTCCCTCGAACTCGCCCGTCGCGCCCGGGGGATCGCCGACAGCGGTCGGCTGCGCCGTTTTGCCGGCCAGGCCTTCGCTCTGCTGGTGCTGTCGATCCGCCGGGGGAGCAAGCTCGCCACTGCGATGGAGGCCCGTGGCTTCGGCTCGTCGATCCCGCGAAGCTGGGCGCGCGAGTCCCGGTTCGGCGGGCGGGAGTGGATGCTCGTGGCGCTGTCGTTCGCGATCGCGCTCGCCGCGGTCGGTAGCTCGGTGCTCACCGGACACGGGAATTTTCTTGCCGGCGCCTGACGGAACGGGGCCTGACGCCCCGGCGCCCGACGCACTGACCCTGCTCGCGCGCATCCGCCTCGCGCCCCGGCCGGTCGTGCTCATCGACGGCGGATCCGGTTCGGGCAAGACCACCCTTGCCGCAGCCCTCGCCCCGGCCCTGGCCGCCCAGCTCGTGCGGCTTGACGACTTCTACCCGGGCTGGGACGGGCTGGAAACCGCCAGCGCGGCCGTGCGGGACGATGTACTCGCGCCGGTGAGTCCGCGCTGGCAGCGCTGGGACTGGACGATCGGCGCCCTCGCGGAATGGCACCCGCTCGATGCGACGCTGCCACTCGTGATCGAGGGCTCCGGATGTCTCAGCCGCGCCAATCGCGCGCGTGCGACCTTCGCCCTCTGGGTCGAGCTCGACGCTCCGACCCGCAAAGAGCGCGCGCTCACGCGGGACGGCAACGCCTACGCGCCGCACTGGGACCGCTGGGCCGCGCAGGAGCGCAGCTTCGGGCTTCGCGAGCACCCGTGGCGATTGGCGGATGTCGTTCTCGGCGACGATGACGTGACACGATTGGTCGACGGGCTAGCGTTGATGCTATGACTTCGCCATTCATAACTGTTCCGGAGCTCGCCGTCCTACTGGGTTCCCCCGCGGCCCCTGTCATTCTCGATTCCAGCTGTGTGCTTCACCCTGCGAAGTTCGATGGCGACTACCGCCGCGACTCGGGCCGTCCGCGCTGGCTCGAGGCACACATACCGGGATCACAGCATGTTGACGTACCTAGTCAGTTCTCTGACGATACTGCGACCCTTCACTACAGCCACCCCGCGCCCCAGGCGATCGCAGACGAGCTCGCGCGCATCGGTATCGGCGAAACGGATGCCGTGGTGGTCTACGACACGACCGGCGGGCTCTTCGCGGCCAGGCTCTGGTATCTCCTGCGGTGGATCGGTCTCGACGTGCGGGTGCTCGACGGCGGACTCGCGGCCTGGAGCACGGCCGGCCAGTCGACGCTGATCGGCGAGGAGCCCGCGCGGACCCCCGCGGCGCCTTGGACTCCGTCGATGACCCTCAGCGCCTGGATCACGAAGGACGAGCTGATCGACCGCTCCGAATCGGATGCCCGTCCGCTGGTCTGCGGACTCCCCGCGGGTAGCTTTGCCGGCTCCGACCCCTCCCGCTATGCCCGTCGCGGTCGCATCCCCGGCAGCGTCAACGTCTCGTCGCGCGAGTTGTTCGCTGCCGACGGCACGGTGAAGGATGATCCGGCTCTGCGTGCGGCCTATGCGGCGGAAGGCGTCACCGGCGCCGAGGAAGTGCTGCTCTATTGCGGCGGAGGTATCTCGGCATCCGCCAATGCACTCACGCTCGTCGAACTCGGCATCACCGCCGTTCGCATCTACGATGGCTCGCTCGAGGAGTGGTCGGCCGACGTGTCGTTGCCGCTCGCGCTCGGCTGACTCGTCCCACCGGGAAGTCGAGCGGTCAGGCTCCGGACGGCCTCAACGAGGACTGTTTCCCCGATGACTGTTTCCCCGACGGCTGGTTCCCCGACGGCTGGTTCACTGAGGACTGTTTCCCTGACGACTGTTTCCCTGACGACTGGTTCAATGCCGACTCGAGCAGTTCCAGGTCGATCTTGGCGTGTTCGCGACCGATGGCGGTCGCCTCATCGACATTTCCGGCGGAGATCGCCTCCACAAGATTGATGTGGTCCACCAGCGCGCGGGCCTCCATCGTTCGCATCCCCCCCGGTGAGCCCCAGAGGTGCGCCGGAGCGGCCATGCTGATACGCGACTCGAGTTCGATGACCACATCGCGCAGTGTCACGTTGCCGGCGGCATCGATGATAGCGAGGTGCAGGAGCTCATCGGCCCGCTGCGACGGAAGACCGGAACCCGCGTGCCGGAACGCGTCCAGCCGGTCATGCAGGAGTGCGACATCCTGGTCGCTGCGGTTTTCTGCCGCGGCACCGGAGATGACCCCGTAGAGCCGACTGAGCGCCTCGCTCGTATCGCGAAGGGACTCCCAGCGCGCCGACAGGGTGCGATGCACCGAAGCGCTCGAGGACGTTGGCCATTGCTCGCGTACGAACGATCCGCCCTCACGTCCGCGCTGTGTCTCGAGCAGTCCGCGCTCGACGAGACGGGAAAGCGCGGCTCTCACGGTCATCCGCCCCACTCGCAGGGATTCGGCCAGCGCACGCTCCGAGGGCAGTCGTGACCCCGGGAGGTATTCACCGATGGCGATCGCGGTGATCAACCGGTCGGTGATCTCGTCGATGCGGGAGGGCGTCGCGATCGGTCGCCTGAGTGCGCCCGCTCTGTTGTCTCCCACGATCCCACCGTATCGCCGATCGGCGCGACTGTCAGCGTGTCGAAACCAGTAGCGCACCGAAATCGGCATCCCGTGTTACGACCGTATTAATTCCCGTCGAATGGTCTTTTCACGAGACCATTACGCAGGCACAATGATCACTCGGTAGTTCACGATTTCAAGGAGTTGTCTGGATGTCGACGGTTTCCCCCCTGCTCGTTCCGTTTCGTGAGTGGCAGACCTGGGTTCGGGTGACGACTCCGGACGAGCCGCGCGCGGGGGCGATTCCGCTCGTAATCCTTCATGGGGGGCCCGGGATGTCGCACGACTACGTGCGCAACATCGAATCCCTCGCCGACGAGACCCATCGAACGGTCATCCACTACGACCAGCTGGGCTGCGGGCAGAGCACGCACCTTCCTGACGTGCCGACGGAATTCTGGACCCCGCAACTCTTCGTCGACGAATTCGAGAATCTCGTGCGCCACCTGGGCCTCGAGAAGGTGCACGTGCTCGGGCAGTCCTGGGGCGGCATGCTCGGGGCAGAGATCGCGGTGCGCCAGGTTCCTTCGGTGCAGAGCCTCGCGATCTGTAATTCACCCGCGTCGATGCAGCTCTGGGTCGAGGGAGCCGCCGAGCTGCGAGCCCTGCTTCCGCCGGAGGTACGGGATGCCCTCGACCGCCACGAAGCGGACGACACGGTGACCGACCCCGAGTATCTGCACGCGACAGAGGTCTTCTATGCGCGGCATGTCTGCCGGATCGTTCCGACACCCCAGGATCTCGCGGACAGCGAGGCCCAGATGCTGGCAGACCCCACGGTGTATCACACGATGAACGGGCCGAACGAGTTCCACGTGATCGGAACCCTGCGTGAGTGGAGCGTTATCGATCGCCTGCCCCACGTGACGGTACCGACCCTCGTGGCAGCCGGCGAATTCGACGAAGCGACGCCCGCCACCTGGCAACCGTTCCTCGACCTGATCCCCGGCTCGGTCGGCCATGTCTTTGCGGGAGCAAGCCACTGCACCCACCTGGAACAACCGGAGGAGTTCCGGGCGGTAATCGCCCGCTTTCTCGAGACCCACGACACACAGCAGCACGACCAGTAACAGCAGCTCATCCGTCGTTCCCCTTCACCCCCGTTCAAGAAAGAGAGTCATCCATGTCGATCCGCAGTGATTCCCCGGGCGCTCCCGAGCTCAGCTCGCAGGAGCAGCTCGAGTCTTATGGCTACAAGCAGGAGTTGAAGCGATCCGTCTCCACGACGGACCTGCTCATCTACGGCCTGATCTTCATGGTGCCGATCGCGCCCTGGGCCATCTTCGGCACGGTCTACAACGCCTCCGCCGGAATGGTGCCGCTCGTCTACATCATCGGTCTTGTGGCCATGATCTTCACAGCCCTGGCCTATGCGCAGATGGCCAAGTCCATTCCGCTGGCCGGATCCGTGTTCTCCTACGTTGGCCGGGGCATCAACCCGACCTTCGGATTTTTCGCCGGCTGGGCCATCCTGCTCGACTACCTGCTGGTGCCGACCCTGCTCTACGTCTTCGCTGCCGAATCGATGATCGGCATCTTCCCCGGATCCGCGCGCTGGATCTGGGCGCTCATCTTCGTCGCAATCAACACGGTCGTGAACCTCCTCGGCATCTCATCGCTCAAGCTGCTCAACCGGATCTTCCTGGCCATGGAGGTCGTGTTCATCGTGATCTTCGTGATCATCGCGGTCATCGCCCTCAACAACGGCACGATCCCCGGCGCCGAATTCACGACCCTGTCGGTGTGGGACTCGAGCAAGGTGACCGGCCCGCTCATCGCCTCTGCGCTCTCGATCGCCGTGCTCAGCTTCCTCGGTTTCGACGGCATCTCCACTCTCGCCGAAGAATCGACCGGAGGTCGGAACTCTGCGGGCAAAGCCATGATCATCGCCCTGTTCATCGTCGCGTTCTTCTTCGTGCTCGAGACCTGGCTGGCGAGCGCCCTCGCGGCCGGTCGTGCCTCCTTCCCCGACAGTGAGGTGGGCAACGCCTTCTTCACCCTCGTGAAGGAAGCCTCCAGCAGCGGATGGGCCACCGCGTTCTTCGTGGTGAACGTGCTCGCCATCGGTATCGCGAACGCAATGGCGGCGCAGGCGGCGACCTCGCGCCTCCTCTACTCGATGAGCCGGGACCGCCAACTGCCGAAGTTCCTCAGCACGATCAACAGTCGCCAGGTCCCCCAGGCGGCGATCCTCACCGTCTCGGTGCTCTCCGCCATCCTCGTGCTGTTCTTCGTCGGACAGATCGACGTGATCGCGTCGCTCGTCAACTTCGGCGCACTGTTCGGTTTCATGCTGTTGCACGCCTCGGTGGTGGTGCACTACATCGTGCGTAAGAAGTCGAGGAACTACCTGTTGCACCTTGTCGTGCCTGTCGTCGGATTCCTCATCATCGGGTACGTGCTGCTGAACGCCAATGACGCGGCCAAGATCGGGGGCATCGTCTGGCTCGTCGTCGGCCTCGGGGTGTACCTCTACTACCGCTGGTCGGGACGCAAGACGCCCGTCCTGGGAGCGGAGGCCGCGGAGGTCGTGCCCGCCACCGGAGAGCGCGGCGGGCAGTAGGCCATGGAACACTTCCTCGACAAGAGCTACGGCCAGCCCGGCTTCTCGGCATCCGCACCACCCGTTCTGCGCATCGCACCGGGCACGGGCGAACGCATCGGATTCGAGACCAGCGACGCCGTCTACGCGGAGCTGCACGAGCATCACGACATGTCCAGGCTCACGGCGCAGATCAACCCCGTGACGGGGCCGGTCTGGGTCGAGGGCGCGAAGCCGGGTGATGCGCTCAAGGTCACCATCCACGAGATCCGTCTGGGGGACTACGGCTGGTCGGTGAGCATCCCGGGCTCCGGCGCCCTGCAGCATGTGATGGGGGCGGAGATGTTCACCCGCCGGATACCGATCGATGCCGACGGCGTGCACGTGACCGACCGGCACGTTTTCGCCCCGCTTCCCATGATCGGGTGCATCGGCACGGCGCCGGCGGAGGGTTCGAACTCCACGCTCATGCCGTCCTACCCCCAGGGCGGCAACATGGATGTCACGGAGGTACGCCCGGGGTCGATCGTCTACCTCCCGGTGATGACCGAGGGCGCGCTGCTGTCGATCGGCGATATCCATGCCCTCATGGCGGAGGGTGAGTCGTCGTTTGTCGCGATCGAGGCCGAAGGCGTCGCGGTGGTGAGCATCGAGCTCGTGCCGGGAATGACCCTTCGCGCTCCGCGCATCGAAACCGCCGAGGAGTGGATCTTCGTCGGCCTCGGGGATCCGGTGCAGGAAAGCATCCGCCGTGGCTATGAAGACCTCTTCGGTTTCCTGGTCGACGATATGCTCTGGGACCGGGGCGACGCCTACGCCGTGCTGAGTGCGGTGGGCCACTCGCGGCTCGGCGGCCCGACCGGTGCCGTCGCGCCTGACCCCCTTCATCCCTTCAACGCGGTCGGGGCGGTGACGCTGCATCGACTTCCGAAGAGTGTGCTGTGAGCCTCAGCCCCACCCGAGGTCGTGCAACTCGTCGTCGTCGAGCCCGAAGAAGTGCGCGATCTCGTGCACGAGAGTCACGTGGATCTGGTCTTTCAGCTCCTCGAAGTCTTTCGCGACAGCGAGCAGCGGCTCCCGGTAGAGGATGATGCGGTCCGGCAGCTCCCCGAACCCGTAGTTGCCACGGCGGGTGAGGTCGACGCCATCGTAGAGCCCGAGGAGGTCGAGCGAGCCGTCTTCGGGGCGGTCCTCGGTCACGAACACGACGTTCTCGAGCCCGTCGACCATCTCGTCGGGCAACAGGTCGAGCTCGTCGACCACCAGCTTCTCGAACTCCTCCGCGCTCAGCGGGTGCATCAGCGATCCAGGCAGTCGACGAGAGAACTCTGCACGAAACCGAGCCAGTCGTAGAGATCTCGCAACACCGCATCCCCTGATTCCACATCGCCATCCGTCTCGATGCCCAGTCTGGCGGCAATCGTCAGCCGGATATCCGTGAGCGACCGCACCCAGGCCTGGGCCGACTGTGCATCCACCTTCACCGTCGTGGCCGACATCGCTCCGGCTGCTGGTGCCAGGTCGACGACGATCCGGCGCGCGTTTGCGGCCTTGCGGGTTGCGAGGTCGTCCGCGGTGAACCGGCGGAATTCTGCCGATGCCTCGGCATCATCCGGGTAGGCGTCGGGAAGCAGGCGCAGCAGCGCGGGATCGGTGCCGTGCGAGGCCCGGTTCTCGATCAGGTCGGAGACTTGGGAGGCGAGCAACGACAGGGTGCTGGCCTCATCCGGATCGAAGACCGCGACGAACCGGTGGCGGGAGCGGCGGAAGGCCTTCACTCGTCTGCCCTCACGCGTCTGCCTTGGCCAGGGTGGCCCATAGCCCGAAGTCGTGCATCGCCTCCACGTGCCGTTCCATATCCTCGCGACCGCCGGTCGCGACCACCGCGCGTCCGTCGTGATGAACCTGCAACATCCGCACGTCCGCCTCGGCCCGTGAGAACCCGAAGTAGCTGCGGAACACCCACGACACGTAGTTCATGAGGTTGACCGGGTCGTTCCACACGATGGTGACCCACGACGAATCGAGCACGGTCGACTCGACCAGTTCGGTTTGCTCGAGAACATCGCTCATGGTTCAACCCTCACACATGCAGAATGGCCCCGCGTGAACGCAAGGCCATTCCGTGCTGCGCACTGCGCAGCTCCCTGGGTGACCGACGGGGCTCGAACCCGCGACATCCGGCTCCACAAGCCAGCGCTCTACCAACTGAGCTACGACCACCATGCGTGCCGTCCACGATGATTCGCGACCGACACAACTCCGCAAGCTTATTACAACCGCAGAAGTTTTGTCGCCGCGACTCCCGACCCGATCGAGCCCGAGTGCCAATATCGCAGGTCGCAGAGCAAGTTTCAGCTGCAAAATTGACCCCTCGGCTCCCACACAGTCCGAATTCAGCCGCGGCTCTAGGAGAGGTGCGGCAGGAACTTCTTGACGACGGATTCGGAGATGGCCTGCACGTCGTCGGTGGTGGGGCCCGGGTCGGCCACAAACACGGCCTTGCGGTAGTAATCGAGTTCGCGGATCGACTCGAGGATGTCGGCGAGTGCCCGGTGCCCGCCATTCTTGACCGGCGCATTGAAGTAGACCCGCGGGAACCAGCGTCGCGAGAGCTCCTTGATCGACGAGACATCCACATTGCGATAGTGCAGGTGGTTGTCGACGCGCGGCATGTACTTTGCCAGGAAGGTGCGGTCGGTGCCGATGGTGTTGCCGGCGAGCGGAGCGTGCTGTTCCGCGGGAATGAATCCCAGGATGTACTCGATCACCGCGAACTCGGCATCCGCCAGGCTCACACCGTCGGGAATGGCCTCGATGAGACCCGACTTGGTGTGCATGTCGCGAACGAATTCGCCCATGTTGTCCCACGCGGCCTTGTCGGGCTTGATCACGATCTCGAAGCCCGGGTCGATGAGGTTGAGGTCGAAGTCAGTGATGACGACGGCGACCTCGACGAGCTCGTCGATGCTGACATCGAGGCCCGTCATTTCGCAGTCGATCCAGACGAGGCGGTCGGTGTTTGCTGGCATCCGTGAATTCTATCGTCGGGTACCGATGCCGGCGGCTCGAGGCCCGGCCGGCATCGGTATCCGGGGGCGATCAGGCGAGTTCGCCCACGCCGATGGACTCGGCCTCATCGATGAGCGATTCCGGCCCGTTGTTGACCCGCTCAAGGAACCGCACTCCCGAGAGCACCAGGATTGCGGCGATGAGCACGCATCCGCCGGCGACGTAGTACGGCACCGAGGGGGTGAACCAGATCGCGAGCTGCGCGGCGAGAGGGGGAGCGGCCGCGCCCCCGAGGAAACGCACGCCGGAGTAGGCGGACGACGCGACCGAGCGCGGCAGCTCGGTCGCCTCCATCACGGACTCGGTGAGCACCGTGTTGAGAATGCCGAGCAGCAGGCCACCCGCGATGACGCAGACGATGAGGCCAACCCGGCTGCCCGCGAAGACGCCCGCCGCCACGAGGTCGAGGGTGAGCAGGGGGAGCACGATCGTGAGTGCCGTGGTGCGCGGGAACCGGGCGGTGAGCAGCGGCGCGATCCACACGGACGCGATCGCGACGCAGAGTCCCCAACCGAAGAAGATGAGGCCGAGCTGGATGGCGGCGCCCTCCTTCGGCAGGTCGAGCGCGAATGGCGTCCACGCCAGGAGTGTGAAAAAGCCGACGTTGTAGAACAGCGCGGCTGCGGCGAGGATTGCGAGCGCCGGATGAGCGAGGGCCCGGAACGGAGCCGAGAACTTCGTCGCCACCCGCGCGGATTTGTCTTCTGTGCCGAGTAGCACCACGATCGCGGCGAAGGCGATCGCCATGAGGGCCGCGGTGCCGAAGAACGGTCCGCGCCAGCTCACGCTGCCGAGAAGGCCACCGAGCAGCGGGCCGATGGCGATCCCGAGCCCGAGGGCGGCTTCGTACAGGATGATCGCCGATGACGTGCCGCCGCTCGCTGCCCCGACGATGGTCGCGAGCGCCGTCGAGATGAAGAGTGCATTGCCGAGGCCCCAGCCCGCTCGGAACCCGATGACCGCCTCGACGCTGCCGCTCAGCGCCGCGAGAAACGCGAATACGACGATGAAGGCC
>JBBRDX010000002.1:0-50483 GCA_038203515.1 Actinomycetales bacterium
TGCTTTGTCGGCTCCGGGATTGGGCGAATGCTTGCCATCAGCATGACGCCCGGTGGCCGTGATGCTTCCATGAGGTGTGGCCGCAATTTTCCGGCGTGTGAACCGTGAGGATGAGGAGAGCGTGATGAAGGCTGTTGTGTACAGAGGACCGAAGAAGGTCAACGTCGAAGAAGTCCCGGACGCCAAAATTGAACGCCCCACTGATGTGTTGGTGAAGGTCACCACGACGAACATCTGCGGGTCGGACCTGCACATGTATGAAGGTCGCACCGATTTTGAGGTCGGCCGCATATTTGGGCACGAAAACATGGGAGAGATCATCGAGGTCGGTAACGGCGTCGACAGGGTGAAAGTCGGTGACCGGGTCGTTTTACCCTTCAACATCTCTTGCGGATTTTGTAAGAACTGTGAACGTGGGTTTACCAACTACTGCCTGACCACCCAGCCGAACCCGGCCATGGCGGGCGCGGCCTATGGCTTCGCTGGGATGGGCCCCTACTCGGGAGGGCAGGCTGAGATGTTGCGGGTCCCTTACGGTGACCACAACTGTTTGCGCCTCGGTGAGGATGCGGAGGAGAAAGAGAACGACTATGTGATGCTGTCGGACATTTTTCCCACCGGCTACCATGCGACTGAAATGGCTGGCGTTATCCCGGGGGATTCTGTTGTGATCTATGGCGCCGGCCCGGTAGGGCTGATGGCCGCGCTATCTGCCACTATTAAGGGTGCATCCAAGGTCATGGTTGTGGACCGCCACCCGGATAGACTTCGGCTGGCTGCGGAGATCGGTGCGATCCCGATCGATTACTCGACAACCGATCCCGTGCAATTCGTTTTAGATCAGACCAAGGGTCTGGGCGCTGATCGGGGCTGCGAGTGTGTGGGCTACCAA
Organism: Actinomycetales bacterium; assembly: GCA_038203515.1. Lineage (GTDB taxonomy): Bacteria > Actinomycetota > Actinomycetes > Actinomycetales > Microbacteriaceae > Lacisediminihabitans. The sequence continues at coordinate 893 of JBBRDX010000002.1, forward strand.
GCCCACGACCCGCAAGGCGTTGAGGATCCAGCGATGACATTGAACAACCTGATCGAGTCGGTGCGGTTCACCGGCGGCATTGGCTCGGTCGGCGTGTTCTTGCCGGCCGACCCTGGCGCGCTCGATGAGGATGCCCGGCACGGCAAGATCCCGATCCAGTACGGATTGCAGTGGTTGAAGGGCCAAACCATGGGAAGCGGACAATGCCCGGTGAAGAAATACAACCGTCAGCTACGGGACCTGATCGCTGCGGGTAAAGCAAAGCCATCGTGGATCGTCTCGCAGGAGATTTCGCTTGATGGGGCAGCGGATGCGTACCGCCACTTCGATGACCGAAATGACGGCTGGACCAAGGTAGTCATCAAACCTCAACTGCAAAACGCCTAACCGAGGTAAAAACGGGTGGGACTTGGTGACGTGCCCCAGGTCTCGCCCCGTTCACGAGCTGCGGACCTGTAGATGGGCACTGGCTTTCGGCTTTTCTTCCGAGCGTACCTTCGCAACTACTTGTCCACTTCTGCACAGAGCTGGGGCCAGCCTGGCCCCGTTAGATTACTGAATTCATGAAGCAAACACGCGTGCGGTTTGAAACCAAGAAGCGCGTGGATCCACGCCGAGAACCTCACGGAGAAGAGCCGATGATTTTCGATGAATCCACCACAGCACTCGTGTTAACCGATCCTCAGAACGATTTTCTCAGCCCCGACGGCGTCACTTGGGCTCTGGTCGGTTAGTCCCTGCTACAGAGACGCGGCCAAACTTGACCATCTCGCTGACAGGTTCGACGAGTATCCGAGCATATCGAGCAGCACTCACCACGGCATTAGGCTCATAACTGCTGCGCATTCACTCCGCAGATTCACCAGCACCAGGCCGAATCGAGGGGCACCCAAAACCTAGTGATTCATTGGGGTGCGTGACCCAGAATCACCCACCAGAACCCTCGAACAACGGGGTTCGTGTATTCGTGGTGTCGCGGGTTCAAGTCCCGCTCCCGCTACACAATGCTGGTCAGAAGCGTGTGGCTTGAGCCCGTGTTCGGCACTCCGCACTTTGGCTCATAATTCCTCCGGTTCGCGTGAAGCCTCCCCGGCTGGGTGGATCCACAAGCGCACGCAGTGGGTTGCCTTGATCAGGTGCCATCCGTTTGCGCCTGAGAGAGCGGTCCAATCAGGCCCTCTCCTCGGAGGCGTGCCGTGCGCTTTGTATCGACGGCGATCACGGTTCCCACGATGACCATGGAGATTGTGAGAGAGGCAACGGTGTCGGACAGCCAGTGGTAACCGAGATACATTCTGCTGAACATCTCAGCGAGCACGCCCAACCAGGCGAGGCCCAGCCCGAGCGCCACGCCCCATGCCTTGGGTCGGCGGGACACGATGAGGAAAGCCGTGATGATGAGGAAGTCGCTCGCGCCGAGGACATGCCCCGAGGGGAAGGAGAACGTGGTGTCGTGCCCGATGAGCATGAAATCCGCTGGCGGCCTGTGACGGTGGACGATTTGCGCAAGGCTATTGGCGACGATGACTCCCGTAACCATCGCACCCGCGAGAATCAGCGGGCGCCACGCATGTTTGGCAAAGATGAGCCAGACAACGGTGACGACGAAGATGATGATGGGGAGAACCACCGGCCCGGATGTGATCGTCAGCACGATCATCACTGCAGTCACACCGGGGGATCGGTGCGAATACATCCACTGTGCGGTCGGCTTGTCCCAGCTGGCTATGCCGGAATGGCTGAGAACGCCTATCAGAATGACGGTGAAGCTCACCATTCCGAGAACGATCAGAACAGTGGCGCTGATGTAGAGCCATCGCCGTGCTTGAGGCGTCACGTACCGCTCTTCTGTGACGAACTTGGATCGCCAGAAATGTCTTTCGGGTCCGTTCATCGACGTCGTCCTCATTCGTTGATTCGGGATTGAAGGGGTGCGTAGCGTGCGGTCACAAAGCGAAAGATCGAGTGCGCAACGAGTCCCGCGCCAACAACGACGAGAACGAGCGCACCGAATGGCAGGGCCGCACGGGTCTTGAGCCCGCCGTCGAGTCCTGACGACTTGCTCGGGCCGACGGTTGCTGAAGCGACGCAGAAGAGGAGCCCCACCATGACCGGGACGATGCCTTTCGCGATGCCGCCGAAAACGCCGACGGCGACGCTCGCCCGCCCGGCGGTGCCGGCGAGAGGGGCGAGGAACTGCACGGGCGTATTCCGCCCCGTCGTTGGGGCGGCCCTCTTGACCGGATTGGTCGTCACGCGCCCAGCATAGCGGCGGCTCTCGCGCGCGCTAATAGCCATACCTGTATGGCTCGTTGAGAGTGACAGGGAAGTGACAGGCGAATACAGTCAGCCTATGAATCTCTCCCGATCGCTCGAATGTGATGACTTGCTGGCACACTCGGGCCAACCGCTTGCACCGCTGCCCTCGGGCTCCTCCTCGCGCGCATCCTCAACCTCACATTGGACGATCCTGCGTATTCCAATCACCTCGCCCTCCGCGGAAATACCCGCAAGACTGACGTTGATGCCCTCGAAATCCATCGCGAGGACGGCTCACCTGACACCAATAGTTTTCTGGTCACGGCAGGCCTCGGAATAGATGCCAGGATGGTCGAAAAAACGAACGAAGACCTGAAGGAACGGGTCGGATGGCTCGCTTACATTGACGCGATCGCTCGCGCAATATTAGACAGGTCGCAGCTAAGTCTCCGCTACGGTCTTGACGGCCGAGGCAGCCACCGCATGACCGCCCAGACGCTAATCATCGGCAGCCGCGATCAAGACCTGGATCACGCCCGGCGCTCTTTCTGTGCTGCTTGCCGCTGATCCCCGGACTGAAACCACGACCCTGAGAAAGTAGAGACGATGTCTGACGAGTCCCGGAAGTCCAAACACAAGTCCATGGCGAAAAACGTCTACGAAGACGAGCTGGAGCGACTTCAAATCGAGCTGGTGACCATGCAACGCTGGATCAACTCGACGGGTGCGCGCGTCATCGTGATCTTCGAAGGACGGGATGCCGCAGGAAAGGGCGGTTCGATAAAGCGGGTGATGCAGTTCCTGAACCCCCGAACAGCTCGAGTCGTTGCACTCTCGCAGCCCAGTGAGCGTGAAAAGGGCGAGTGGTATTTTCAGCGGTATGTTCGGCATCTCCCGACAGCGGGAGAGATCGTGCTGATGGACCGTTCCTGGTACAACCGCGCCGGAGTAGAGCACGTGCTCGGATACTGCACGCCCGAGGAATACCGGAGATTCCTGGAGCACGCGCCGACCTTCGAACGGATGTTGGTCGACGACGGCATCATCCTCATCAAGTATTGGTTTTCTGTATCCGATGCTGAACAGCAGAGGCGATTCACATCCCGGCTTGAGGACCCGATGCGACGGTGGAAACTCTCCGATACCGACCTCCTTTCGATCACGAAATGGGAGGACTACTCTCGCGCGAAGGACGACATGTTCGAGCTGACAGATACAGAGCATGCACCCTGGTACACCGTGGAGAGCGATGACAAACGAGCCTCGCGGCTGAACACGATCAGTCACTTGCTGTCGATGGTGCCCTACGAGAATCTAGCGCCGAAGTCCGTCACCATCCCCGATCGACCGAAGGCCAGCGAGTACAATCGACCGCCCCGCGAGAAGTTCACGTCCGTTCCGGACCACGCTGCGGGGGTCGCGAAGTCCTGACTGCCGAACTTCACCGTTGCGTGACTTCGCCAACTGAATTGGACCCGGCTGGACAATCCGAGCAGCACCCGGGCGGGAGCTTTGCCGGGTGCACCACTTGGGTATTCGCGTGGAAATCCTTCATATCGATGAGTGCCCGAACTGGGTCGAGGCCGGGACGCGAGTCGAGGCGGCCCTGGTCGAGCTCGTCCGTGGTGACGACGAGGTGACGTATCGTCTCCTGACGACCAGCGCCGACGCTGCCGAGGTTCCTTGGCGGGGGATACGCGGTCTCATGGAGGCTGAATGACGTTGCGGCGGGATGCGTAACCCCCGCCGGGAGGTCGTGTTCCCGCCACGAGCGGATGAAGTCGGGAGCTAGCTGAAAATACGATGAAAAGCCTGCACTGGATGCATCGATGCACTTAGTGTGATCAAAGTGATCATGTCGACTACACCCGATCGGCGAGCCGCCCTCAAAGCGCGTCATCGCGCGGCGATCCTGGCGGCAGCGCACGATCTCGTGGAGGAGCGCGGCGGCCCTAGGTTCAACGTCGATGAGCTCGCCGCGCGGGCCGACGTGGCCCGACGCACGGTCTTCAATCACTTCGCGTCGATCGACGAGGTGCTCCTTGCCCTCTCCGCCGATGCCCTTGAGGTGATCATCGACGAATTCATCGCGGCGGTCGCTGCCAGCCCGGTCGGGGATGGCAGTCGCGCCTCGATGTTCACTGAACTCGCCGAGATGCTTCGGCACGCTGACCTGCCCTCGGTAATCGCTTCGGTGTCAAAGATCCTCGGCGACCCGGATGGCGACGACGCCCGAGGTCGTGCGCTCACCGATGAGACCTTCGCGCGTGCCGCCGAACGTCTTCTGCACGAGGTCGCGCGGCGTTATCCCGAGGCAGACACGCTTGACACCGAGGTGCTCGTTGGTTCACTGATGAACGGTGTCGTCGTCATTGCCAAGCGCTGGCTCGGGCAGTCAGGCGGCCGTACAGACGCCCACGCCCGCGCGGACTGGGACCACCTACTCGAGCGACTCACCGACACCATCAGGTCCGGGTACCTGCCCACCGGCTGAAATCGCACTCACCATCCTGCCCGCACCACACTGCACGCTCAAAAACATCCCACGCACCACCGAAAGGAACGGGGTTTCGACATGGCCGGTCTCCTCTATCGCCTCGGACGATTCTCAGCGCGACGGCACTGGATCGTCATCGTCAGTTGGGTGCTGGTTATCGCCCTCGCGGGAGTGGGATACGCCCTGTTCGCGGGCGTGCCATCCCCCTCCATCAGCATCCCCGGCACTGCGACCGCCAAGGTGCAGGATGAACTGGCCGCGAAGTTCCCCAAGGTGAGCGGTGGCAGTGGCAGCCTGATACTCGAGACGACCTCCGGCACGTCCTTCACGGACACGCAGAAGGCAGACGTGCAGAAAATGCTGGCGGATATCGCCGACATGACCGGCGTGAAGAGGGCCAACGACCCATTCACCACCCAGGCGGATTTGGACAGCACGCGGCAGCAGGTCATCGACGGCCGGGCGAAGATTGCCGCCGGTAAGGAACAGATCGCAGCCGCTCAGGCCCAGCTCTCCGCTGGCCAGGCGCAACTGGACCAGGGCCAGCAGCAGCTCGATGGGGCGAAGGCTGCCGCGACGGCCGCCGGCCAGCTCGCCGCCGCCCAAGGGAAATTAGATGCGCAGCAGGCGGGGATCACCACCCAGCAGGCGGCCATTACCGCCAACCAGCAGACCATTGATGCCAACGCGAAGACGCTCAACGAGCAGAGCACCAAGCTCGAGCTCGGTTCCCAGCTTCTCGACCTCTCGTCGAATATCCGATTCGTCTCGAAGGATGCCAGCAGCGCCGTCGCGACCATCCAGTTCACCAAATCGACGAACCTGGTGTCACCCACGCTGAAGAGTGCGGTCGTGGCTAAGGCTGATGCCGGTGTCGATGGGGTGAAGGTGTACGTCTCGCAGGACATCGCCCAGGGGGTTCCGAGCGTCCTCGGTGTGGGTGAGATCGTGGGAGTTATCGTCGCGGCAATCGTGCTCCTGGTGATGCTCGGCACTGTCATCGGGGCAGCCCTCCCGCTGGTCGGCGCGGTTGTTGGCCTCGGCGCCGCGGTCTTGGGCGCGATGGCGTTTTCTGGAATCGTGGAGTTCAACTCGGTCACGGTCGTACTCGGCGTGATGCTCGGACTCGCGGTCGGAATCGACTACTCGCTGTTCATTCTCAATCGGCACCGTACGCAGTTGAAGCGGGGGATGCCGCTGCACGAGTCGATCGGGCTGGCCAACGGCACCTCCGGTAACGCGGTCGTGTTCGCGGGCACGACGGTGATCGTCGCGCTGCTTGCGCTCAACATCACCGGCATCCCGTTCCTCGGACTCATGGGAACCGTCGGGGCGGCCGCCGTCGTGGTGGCAATTCTGGTGGCGATCACCCTCACCCCGGCGATGCTGTCCCTTGTCGGGCTGAAGATCCTGCGCAAGAAGGAGCGCCTGGCCATCGGGCATGCCCGTACCAACCGAGTCCCGAACACGCCGATGAAGACCTGGCGGGCGATCGTCACCCTGGTCGCAGGTGTCGCAGTTCTCGGTGTTATTGCCCTTCCGGCAATGAGTATGCGTCTCGGACTGCCCGTCGGGTCGTCGGAGGCGATCTCGTCGAGCCAATACAAGGCATACAAGACCGTCGAAAACAAATTCGGTGCGGGCCAGAACAGCCCGCTTCTCGTTGTTGCCGACCTGCCGGCTGCGGCGACCGGCGACGATCTGCTGCGCCAGGAGATCGCCATCGGCACCAGGGTCACGTCCGTTGGCAATGTCGCGGCAGTCGCACCGATCGGCGTCTCACCGGACGGAATGGTGGTCGCCTTCCAGGTGATTCCGAAGGGGGGTCCGTCGACCTTATCGACGGAAACCCTGGTGAACGACCTTCGTAATATGTCTCCGATTTCTTCGGATTCCGGCACGATCGCGCTGGGAGTCGCTGGCAACGCAAGCGCCAACATCGATGTCTCTGAGAAGCTGTCGGCGGCACTTCCGCTCTACCTGGTCGTGGTTGTCGGGTTGTCGTTGCTCATCCTGATCCTGGTGTTCCGCTCGATTCTGGTGCCGATCACTGCGACGGCCGGCTTTGTGCTCTCGCTCCTGGCGACATTCGGCGGCATTACCGCGATCTACCAGTTCGGATGGCTCAGCAGCGTGTTCGGAGTGCACGATCCGGCGCCCATCCTGAGCTTCCTTCCCGTGATCGAGGTCGGGGTGCTGTTTGGTCTCGCGATGGACTACCAGCTCTTCCTGGTCTCCGGGATGCGCGAGGCCTACGCGCACGGAGCCTCGGCGAAGGTCGCGGTGCAGCGTGGTTTGCACGCCGGGCGAGCCGTCGTCACGGCAGCCGCCATCATCATGATCTCGGTCTTCTCCGGTTTCGTCTTCTCCGAGTCGTCGGTGATTCGCCCGATCGGCTTCGGGCTTGCCTTCGGTGTGCTTCTGGATGCCTTCATCGTGCGGATGCTGCTCATCCCCGCTGCGATGCACCTGCTCGGAAAATCGGCCTGGTGGTTGCCGAAATGGCTCGACCGCATCCTCCCTGACGTCGACGTGGAGGGTGCAAAGCTCGAGCGCACGCACCCGATATCGCACGGGGCCGAATTCGTTGAGCCGGCCATCGGTGAAGTTGCGTCCGCTGGAACTGCCACGGCGCACCCCGCGCATCGAGGCTGATGTGATGGTCGAGCCATGCGATCACCGGAATGCCACTCGGGTGTCAACTTCATCCCTTCTCAAGGCTCGGGAACCTGCGAAAGTGACACCCGGCAACGCTCAGCCGCGTGCGCGCAGCCGCGGCGCGAGGTCTCGCTCGAACGACTCGAGGAAGCGGCGCTGGTCATGCCCGGGCGCATGGAACACGAGGTGATTGAAGCCGGCGTCGATGTACTCGCCGATCTTCGCGGTCGTCTCATCGGGATCGGAGCCCACGATCCATCGCTTCGCGACCTGCTCGATCGCCAGGGCATCCGCCGCCTTCTCCATCTCGATCGGGTCGGTGAGGTCGTGCTTCTGTTCGGCGGAGAGCGACAGCGGTGCCCAGAAGCGAGTGTTCTCGAGCGCGAGTTCGGGATCGCTGTCGTAGGAGAGCTTGATCTCGATCATGTGGTCGATGGCGGCGACATCCCGTCCCGCTTTCTCGGCACCCGCCGCGACCGCAGGAATCAGCTTGTCGGTGTACAGGTCCATGCCCTTGCCGGAGGTGCAGATGAAGCCGTCGCCCGCCCGACCCGCATATCCGGCCACGACGGGGCCGCCCGCGGCGATGTAGACGGGGATGCCGCCCTCCGGCCTGTCGTAGATGCTCGCGTCGTGAGTCGAGTAGTACTCGCCCGCGAAGTTGACCCGGTCGCCCGTCCATAGTTCGCGCATGAGGGACACTGCCTCACGCAGCCGGGCGTAGCGTTCCTTGAACTCTGGCCAGTCCTGCTCGCCGGCCCCGCGGAATCCGGTCGCGACCTCGTTAAGCGCCTCGCCGGTGCCGACTCCGATCATGATCCGGCCGGGGTAGAGGCATCCGAGGGTCGCGAAGGCCTGTGCGAGCACGGCTGGGTTGTAGCGGAACGTCGGCGTCATCACGGACGTGCCGATCTGGATCGACGAGGTGCGCTCGCCCACCGCGGCCATCCACGCCAGCGAGAACGGGGCATGGCCGCCGGTATGGCGCCAGGGCTGGAAATGGTCGCTCACCGCGACGCTCTCGAAGCCGTGGGCTTCCGCCGCCACAGCGATCTCCACCAGCTCCCGCGGTGCGAACTGCTCCGCGGATGCCTTGTAGCCGAGTTTCAGGGGCAGATTCAGTGCAGACATGGGGCTCGATTCCTGAGGGCGGTGAGGTGTCCCTCCATTCTGGTCGTGGAGACCGGGAGTCTGCACCGCACGTATCGTTCTGGAGGGGGCAATCGCCTTCGCAGCAGGAGAGGGTCCCATGCATCCCACCAGTCCCGCCCAGTTCGAGGCCTCGCAGGCCGGCGCGATCCCGGAGCCCGAGCGGGTGCGGGATGACGTCTGGGCACTCGCCCAGCGGATGCCGGGTGGCTATCTCCCGTATTCCCTGCTGTATCTGCTGCGAGACTCGGATGGCGCATTCCACGTGATCGACCCCGGATGGAATTCGCCGGAGAATTGGGCCACCGTCACCGACGTGCTCGGCAGCCTCGGCGCTTCGGTCGCGGACGTGCGCTCCATCACCGCCACGCACCTGCACCCCGATCACATCGGTCTCGCCGCACGGCTGCGCGAGGCATCCGGAGCTCCGCTCCAGTTGCACGAAACCGAGGCCGTCGCGATCGGCTCGCCCTTCGAAACCCCTGCCGACGCGAATGCCACTGCGCAGCAGCTCGACGCCTGGGGCGTGCCGAACGCGCGCCGCGCCGAGATCCTGCGGGTCACCCACCAGGCCTCTCGCTTCGTGCCGCCCGCGGCCGACCGCACCCTCGTCGACGGCGAGAGACTCGACATTCCGGGTTTCGACCTGTACGCGATGCTCACACCCGGGCACACCTCCGGTCACCTGTGCCTGCGCGACGACGAGCGGTCGCTGCTCTTTACCGGCGATCACCTCCTGCCGATGATGTATGCCGGGCTGGGACTCGGCGCGCCCAGCGACACCAACCCGCTCGCCGACTACCTGACAAGCCTCGAGCGAGTGAGCGGGTATCCCGACCACGAGGTACTGCCGGGTCATGGCTACCGCTTCCAGGGGGTGGCCGATCGTGTCGCAGAAACAGCTGGGCATCATCGCCGCCGATCACGCGAAGTTGCGACCGTGCTTGCGGATGCCCCGGACTCCAGTACCTGGCAGATCGCGTCCCGTCTCACCTGGTCGGCGGGTTGGCCGAAGCTCGTGGACTTCCTGCTGTATTCGGCCCTCGCACAGACGGAGATGCATCGGGACTACCTCGCGATCACGGTCGTGGGAAGCTAGCAGCGTGCCCGCTGATGTGATCGACGTCCCGCCGCGCCCCGCGCTGTCGTGGGCACTCCTGCCCGCCATCCTGCTGAGCGGGTCGGCGCCGTTGATGTTCGCCTTCCGTGGCTTGTCGCTGCTGCAGACCATCGCCGCATACGGCATGCTCGTGCTCGCCCTCATCATCGCGTGGGCCCTCGACCGGTCATCCAGAACCGAGGGACTCTTCCGGGACCTGCTGTTGATCGCGGTCGGAATGCTCATCGTGTCCGCGGTGTCGGTTGAGGCCGACATCAACTGGGGCAACTTCTTCCTGCTCGGTGTCGTACTCGCGCTTGCCGTATCGGCGCCGTACCTCCTCTCGCGATTCGTGTTCAGGGACCGTGTCATCCGGTTTCCCTGGCGGGGCGGATGGCCCTGGACGCGAGTGCAGTGGGGCTATCTGGTCCTCGTGCTTTTTCTGGGCTGGTTGATCCTGCCGTTCTACTTCATCTCCTCGGGTGTCTACCTCAACTGGCCCGCCGTGACGACGCCGGATGAGATCGCCCGGCTGTTCGTGGGAGTCAACGTGGTCGGAACCTGGGACGAGCTGTTCTTCATTCTCACGGTCTTCGTTCTATTCAGGCGGCACTTCCCGGTGTGGCAGGCGAATCTCCTGCAGATGGTGATCTTCGTGTCCTTCCTCTGGGAACTGGGCTACCAGGCGTGGGGTCCGCTGCTGACGATCCCGTTCGCGCTGCTGCAGGGGTGGATCTATTCGAGAACGAGGTCGCTGCCGTACGTGCTCACGGTGCACCTGCTTTTCGACGCGGTGGTGTTCCTCGTTATCGTGCACGCTCGAAATCCCGGAGCGCTGCCGATCTTCCTGCTGTAGTGCACTCGCTGCGACGGGAGCGCCGAAGGCCACTTCGGGCCGGGGTGATTACAGGGTCAGGCGGATGAACAGCGGCGAGCCCCAGAGGCTGCCTACGTGCTCCACGTATCGGCCCGGGCGCGGCGAGTTGTACATGCCGCCCGCGCCATCGTAGATTCCGATGTGCTGGCCTGGCCAGTAGGCGAGATCGCCTGCCACGGCATCCGCCTTGCTGATGCTTACGCCGAGGCGGGCCTGGTGGTCGGCTCCACGCGGAAGGCTGATGCCGAACCCGGCGAATACGTACTGGGTGAAACCGTCGCAAGAGAAGCTGGTCTCGGGGCTGTTTCCCATGCCGTAGGGCACGACCCCCACGAACTGGGCCGCGTACGCGAGCACCGCTGCACCGCTGTACAGGGGGGCCGGAGGGTTCACGGTGATGCCGCTGAACCGGTTGGCGACCGGTGCCTCGCCGACTGCGGCAATGACGACGGCCACGGGCAGCGGCTTGGTCACCGAGTAGCCGTCGCGGGATGGGGCAACAAGCGCCACGGTGGAGACGACTCGGGCCGCCTGGACCGGTGCCGCGCGGCTGGACATCGCGGCCGCGGAGCCCACAACGGCGTACGCCGGGATGGCTACAGTAGCGATGAGAGCACCCGCTGCCACAAGAGCACCGAGCTTCGCGGCGTAAGAAGTCATCCGGTTAGGGTAACCCAGCGCTCCCGAAAAGTCTCATTCTGATAACGAGTACCTCGCGAACTGGGGCATAACAACGGGCCTTTCGGGGGTGATCAGACCGGTCTCGACGGTGCGGGATTGTGGGGTGGTGAGCTCTTGCCTGAGAAATATCGCGACACGCCGAAACACTAGATGTTGTGGAATGACAGGAGTGTCATTCCGGTTATATAGTGAGAACCCACGGTGGCACCGATTGTGAGCAACCGGTGTCGCAGTACCAAATTTTCGGCACATTCGACCACCATTACGATTCATCACAGTCATCTAGGAGGCTCTCATGGACAACGACAACAGCTTCATCGGCGGATACGCAGTACCGCTCGACCCGATGGACGACCTGCAGTGCGACAGCTGCCAGTAAGTCACTGACCTCGAGAAGCCCCGGTCACCAGCGATGGTGCCGGGGCTTTCCTCATTGCCGGGCTCACTTCGTTGGCAAGTTCGGTCGTTAGGCTTTCGCTGTGCCCAAGGAATCTGAATGATCGTGAACCCCGAGCTCGTCGGCCGGGTTTTTGCGCCGACCGAGCCCTACCTCGTCGGGCGGGAGAAAATCCGCGAGTTCGCGCGTGCTGTCTTTGCCAACAGCCCGCTCTGCTTCGACGTCGCGGCCGCGCATGCTGCTGGCTACAGCGACCTCGTGGCACCGCCCACCTTCCCGGTGGTCATACAGGACCTCACCCTGCACCAGCTGCTCTCCGAGCCGGATGCGGGCATCGACTTCTCCCGCGTGGTGCACGGTGACCAGCGCTTCAGCTTTACCCGTCCCATCGTTGCGGGCGATGAGCTCACCGCGACGCTGACTGTTGCGAGCATCAAGTCGCTCGGCGGGCACTCGATGGTCACGGCGGAGTCGTCGATCCTCGGTGCCGACGGCACGCACGTTGTCACCGCCACCTCCACCCTCGTGGTTCGAGGCGACGAATGACCGGCATCACGGCGGCGTCCCTCGAGATCGGACAGGTCGTTGCCGAGGCCGAGTTCGCGCTCAGCCGGGACTCCCTGGTGCGCTACGCCGGGGCATCCGGTGATTTCAATGCCATCCACTACCGCGATGACATAGCCCGGTCGGTGGGACTGCCTGGAGTTCTCTCGCACGGCATGCTCACTATGGGGCTCGCGGTGCAGCCGGTCATCGACTGGATCGGCGACCCGGGCAGGGTGCTCGACTACCAGGTGCGTTTCACCCGCCCGGTGCCGGTGGATGCCGCGGAGGGCGCCCTGGTCACCGTCACCGCGAAGGTCGGCGCGCTGGAAGGTGACTCCGCGCGGATCGATCTCACCGTCACCTTCAACGGCGCGACAGTCCTCGGAAAGGCGCAGGTGCGCGTGAGCGTGGCCTGAACGATGAATCTTCGAGAACTCACCACCATCCGTGTCGGCGGTGCCGCTGCGCAATTCTTTGCACCCCAGACGCGCGAACAACTCATCGAGACTGCGCGCTCCGTCTGGGCGACCGGCGACGACTGGATCGCGCTCGGCGGCGGCTCGAACCTGGTCGTGGCCGATGAGGGGGTGCCCGGCGCGGTCATCCATGTGGTCACCCGCGGGATCGAACGGCTGCCCGGCGGGGATCTCGTGTTGCGCGTTCAGGCCGGCGAGTCCTGGGATGGCCTCGTCGCCGCAGCGGTTGAGCGGGGTTGGGCAGGCATCGAGGCGCTCTCGGGTATCCCCGGTTCGTGCGGGGCGGCCCCGATCCAGAACATCGGCGCCTATGGCCAGGAGCTCTCCTCCACGCTGGTCTCGATTGAGTTCCTCGACTATCTCAGTGGGGACCTCCTGCGCCTACCGGCCGCCGAACTCGGGCTCGGCTACCGGTGCTCCGCTCTCAAAGGCGGTCGCGCGGGCATCGTCATCTCCATCGACCTTGCGCTGTCGCAGAACGACGACGACATGAGCGATCCGATCGACTACGCCCAGCTCGCGACCGCCCTCGGCGTCCCCGTCGGTGATCGACTGCCGGTCGCGCAGGTGCGGTCAGCGGTGCTCGCGCTGAGAGGCGCGAAGGGTATGCTGCTCGATCCCGCTGACCCGGACTCGGTGAGCGCGGGATCCTTTTTCACCAACCCGATCGTCAGCCCCGAGTTCGCCCGCTCGCTGCCTTCGGATGTTCCGCGCTGGCCGGTGAAGAACGACTCGTCCACCGCCGCGAACCCGCGGGTGACGCCGCTCGATTCTTACGACCCTGGCCGACTGTCGCCGACTGCGGTCACGGTGCCGGTCGGCATGAAGTTGAGCGCGGCCTGGCTGATCGAGCATTCCGGCGTGGCGAGGGGCTTCCGTCTCCCCGGGTCGCGCGCAGCGATTTCGAGCAAGCACAGCCTCGCGATTGTGAACACCGGGGATGCGACCGCGGCCCAGGTCGCGGAGCTGGCCCGTTACATCCAGACCCGCGTGCTCGGGGCCTACGGCGTCGTGTTGCAGCCGGAGCCTGTGCTGGTTGGCGTGCACGTCTGAAGGGGCAGCAGACCTCTAGTTGGCGTTGGCGATGAGCCAGGCATAGGGGTCGATGAAGTTTCCACCGATGGAGATTCCGAGGTGAAGGTGAGCGCCGGTCGAGGCACCGGTGTTTCCCACCAGGCCGAGTATTTGTCCGACGGTCACCGTCTGGCCGACCGTGACGGTGGGGGATCCGGCGATCATGTGCGCGTAGAGGCTCTCCACCTTTTGGCCATTGACCACGTGCTCGATCACTACCCGGGTGCCGTAGGCGGCGTAGCCGCCGGTGTCCTGACCGACGATCGTCACGACCCCGGGCGCGATGGCACCGATCGGGGAGCCGCCTCCCGGCAGGAAGTCGAGACCATCGTGGAACGAGGAGCATCCGCCACAGGGGGCCGCGCGCGGTCCGAAGCCGCTGGCGATCGGCACGTAGCGAGTGAACGGCCACTGGATGGTGCCGTTGGGGTTCGGTGTGTAAAGAAGGTTCCCTCGAGGCGCGAAGTTCGCCAATTTCGCGAGGCGCACCCGGGGTGGGGGCGGTGGAAGGGTGATCGCGTAGCCGTCGCGGGCCGCGGTGGTGGAAGCGGCGAGCGTCGCCTCGGTGCTCGCGGCGAACGACTGGGTGGGCGCCGACTCGCGGAGCGCGGAACCGGTGCGCGTGAAGGCGGATGCCGAATCCACGCGGTACAGCGCCGCCGCGGGCAATGAGGTGGAAACGATAAGTGCTGCAACTCCAAACAGGGCACCGATGGCGGTGACCTTCGAGGTCGCCCTCTTGAGGGCGGATCCCCGTCGCTGTTGTTGTGTCACCAGGTAAGTCCTCTGCCGCGAGTCGCAACCGCGTTGGCAGTCGAGACACTCGGGCGTGATCGGGATCCGCTACCGATAAGTAACGAATCGGTAAAGGCTAGCAAGAGTCGGCCCATTCGGCCAGCGGGACCGCGGCCAGTTGCATCACGGAGGCATGGCGCGCGGTCCGCAGAGCGGGAATGGTGCACCGAAGGAGGCCGCATCAGCCGCGCAGGCTCCGAAGCAGCTTGGCGCTGGAGGTCATTGCCCCGCCGAGCACCGCCGGGATGCCGCCACCGGGGTGCACGGATGCCCCAACGCGCCAGAGCCACCGGCGTCGAGGGTCCCGGTAGGCGGGCGCGTGGAACGGGCCGCTCTGCCAGAGCGGGTGGGTCGCGCCGTAGAGCGCTCCGCCCGTGGCACCCCAGCCCGCGAAGTACTCAGGATCAAGAATCTCGTACTCGCCGAGCAACTGGGTGATGGGCTGATCGAGTTGCATGACTTCGCTGATGCGCCCGACCTCCCGTCTCACGAAAGTGTCGTCGAGGCCGTATCGCCGGCCGTCGGCGGGTGCGGTCAGCAGCAACGCGACGGTGGCCTTCTCGTTGGGGTAGATCTCGCCCGGACGATAGTAGTTCACGAAGGCCATCGTCTGATCGGGCGCGAGCCCCGCCGCGAGGCTGCGGTGCAGGGCGGCCGGGTCATCCGGCATCACTACGGAGTGCGTCGCCGTGGCATCCGGCAGAAGCTGGTCGAGCACGCCGTAGATGGCAACTCCCGAACAGGTGAGGCCTCGCGCCCGGGACGGCCCGCCGCCCATGAGTCCGGCGAGCACCCCCGGGTCGAGGGCGCTCACCACCAGGTCGGCCCGGTACTCGGCGGCGACCGTGCGCACCCGCGACCGCTCCACCGACACGACACTCTCGCCGGTGTGTACCCTCGCACCGGCTTGGAGGGCGAGCCGGTGGAGCGCGAGCGGCAGCTCGTAGACCCCGCCCTCGGGAACCCAGACGCCGTCCCTGGCCATCACCGCGGGCATGCTCGCGTAGAGCGCGAGGCTCCGGGTGGGCGGCACCCCCGCGTTCAGTGTGTGGATGGCGATCACCTCGCGCAATCCCTCGGGCATCCAGGTCAGGGCGTCGAGGAAGCGCTTGGTCGTGATTCGGGTGCCGTAGAGGCGTGCGAGTGCACCCACCGCGGGAAGCGCCTTCGGATCGATCGGATCGGCGGTGAGCAGAGACGTGATCTGTGGCCCGAGGCCGCCGTGCTCACGATCGAAGCGCTCCCATGCCGCTCGCCAGGGGTGGCCCTCCTCGACCGGCAGTGTGACCGTCTGCCCAGCGTAGAAGTAGCGCCCCACCTCGGGCAGACGCCGCAGCTGCAGCCGGCCCGCCGACGAGTCGCGCCCGGCATCGCCCGCACCGCTCGGCGCACCGCTTGCGCCAAGCGCGTCGTAGCGGCGCATTAGTTCGTCCCACACCGCCGGGAACGTGATGAGGGAGGGGCCGGTGTCGATTCGCTGGCCACCGATCTCGAGCCGCCGGCTCTTGCCGCCGATCCAGTCGTTGCCTTCGAGCACCGTGACATCGTGCCCGGCCCTGGCCAGCAGCGCGGCAGCCGTGAGCCCGCCGATGCCGGCCCCGAGCACGACGATCCGCCGCGGTGTCGTTGCGGTCACGAATAGCCTCCGAGCACTAGCGAAGCCACGATCTGGACGCCGGCTACCGAGCCGGCGGCATAGGGGAACGCGATCGAATACCGGTAGAGACGGCGGGCGCCATTCGGGGTCGGATCCCGGCGCAGGCGCAGTAGCAGCCATCCGGCGATCAGGGCGTTCACCACGGCAACCGGGATGTTGACGAATGCGAAGCAGACGGTTGACACCGACCACCAGACGGCGCTCCACAACATGGCCCGCTGCGGCCCCAGGCGCACCGCCGTGGTGACGATGCCGGCAGCCCTGTCCACGTCGATGTCCTGCACGGCGTCGAAGGTGTGCTTGGCCACGCTCCAGGCCATCAGCCCGATCGCGGCAACCCAGACCGGCGACTCCCCGAAGGCGAGAGGCACGAACACGAGGGGGAACGCGTAGGCCGCGTTGCTCAATGCGTCCAGGTAGAACCTCGCCTTGAAGCGCAGCGGCGGCGCGGAGTACTCCACGAAGATGACGATGTAGGCGAGGATCCAGACAAGTGCATCCAGCGGCAGAGCGAAGAGGAAGTAGGCGACGAAGGGTGCATTCGTCAGCACGACCGCGGCAAGAATGCGCCGGGACTCGGAGGAGGCGATCCGGGCGCCCTCAAGGCCGCCCTTCCGCGAATTCAACGCGTCGGTCTCCTGGTCGAAGATGTCATTGACACCGTAGATCAGGAGATTGAACGGCAGCGTGGCCCACAACAACAGGGGAAGGACGTCCCACTGCCACAGATGGCCCGAGAGCCACATGGCGATCGCTGTCGTGCCGATCGTATTCACCCACAACACTGGTCGCGATATCAGAACCAGTCGAAGTAGCACCTCGTCACACTAGTGGTCGCGGATGACCGCCCTGCCAGTCTTGCCAGTGGCTGTGCGGCGGGGTGTGGGCACGAGAGATCGTTTTGCAGTCCCGGAGGCACCGTGACCTGATCGGAGTGTTCGAGATCGGGATCGACGGCGACAAGTACGCCAGGAACTCGCTTTGCCTGATGAACCGCTGAATGCAATGGACGACTACCCCGGAGGGGCCCGTCGAACCCATCGACAGCCGGTGGTGCCTGAGTCCGCTTACCGCGAGCCGGATGACACGGCCTCGACGTGATCCTTGAAGTGTCCTAATTCGGCCTTGACGGCATGGTCAGGAACATTCAACGCCGCACCCGCTTTTTCCGTGAACCCTTCCGCCTCCCAGTCGATCTGCACGGCTACGCGCGAGGTGGAGTCACTTAACTTGTGGAAGGTGACCACTCCACCGTGGTCGACTTCCCCTGCGGTGCTGGTCCAGGCAATCCGGTCGTCGGCGAGTTGCTCGGTGATGACCGTATCGAATTGGCGACTAGTGCCGGGCAGGCTAATGCGCCAGTGGTGGTGTGTGGGGTCGATGCGGGTGACTTCTTCAACGAATGTGAAAAACGTGGGGAACGACTCGAAGTTTGCCCACTGCTCATAGGCCGCGTCGACCGGCACATTAAGGTCGATGACTTCAACAATTTGACTCACGATTACTCCTTTTGGAACTATTTTCCGGAAAGTTTTCGGTGGTACTGAAAGTTGGGCAGCAAGCCGACTCAGCTCAGCGCCTTGCGATTGGTCGCATACTTTCAGACGCTGGATCGACCCGAGAGGCCCCTTGCGAGGATGACGATGAGCGCGATCACCAGCAGGGTGCCGATGTAGCTCAGGACGTTCAGAGACTGCACAAGGTGACCGGTCAGCAGCAGCACGGCGGCGATTACGCCAATGATGATTGGCAGGATTTTCATGTTTTCTCCAGTCGGTGATTGACCGCCGCCGGGATCTGGAGCAACGCCTTCACCATACGTGCGCCCTGCGACTGCGGTCAAGTAGCCCGCTGTGCGAGACCACTCAAGTCAACTCCGCACTGGAGCGGCAAGCGGCAGGCGGCAGACACCAGGCATCTGGCAGCTGCACCCGCAGTCATCACGCAAGTGGATGGCACCCATAGCGGTCGCCGGTTTCGCAGCGTACAGTTCAGGTGTTGCCCCGGACTTTGGCGGCGGATCTAATCCGTTCTCGAGCCAGGAGGAGCAATGACACTTTCGACCGTCGGTCCGAACGCCGCGAATGTGGGGGAACAGGCCCACGCTCAGGACGTCCATTCATCGATGGATTGCACCGTCCATAATGACGACTCAATCCTGGTCCAACAGACATCCGGGAAAAGTTGGGTCGTGCGACACGGCCCGGTCCCGGATCGCGCGGGGAGCCTTCTGGGGTGCGTCGAAGAACGTGACGGCGTATATGAGGTGATGCGTATCAGTGACGGATTCCAGTGGCACACGTTCACGACCTTCGACGACGCCATCGAAAACCTCGCGAGGCTGGCGCACTCCCGGGCCACTTCCTTGCCGACCGACCTGTTCTCGCACCTGCTATGACCGTTCCCGTAACCTGCGGGACGCCTAGCTCGCGGTGACATCGTCCTCACCGCGGACACCTGCTCGGCGTCGCCCGCGGTGAGGGTCACAAGTCGGGAGCGTGCATCCTGTGCATTGGTAAGAGGACTCGACCCAGCTTTGCACCCTGTGGAACCGTCGCCTACACTGGAGCGTGGTAGTTGAAATCTGCCATCAGTCCGTATGCCCATTTCGCCCCAAGGGTGGACACGGGCGCACCGATGATGACAGTTCGACTGCGAAGGGCGGTGGCTCAATTGGTAGAGCAGCGGTCTCCAAAACCGCAGGTTGCAGGTTCAAGTCCTGTCCGCCCTGCAGCTCGATTCGCGCACCTGCGTGGGTCGGCAGTATCGACGAAGGTAGCAACCAAGTGGCGAGAAATGTCATCGACGAGCCGAGTGAGGATATCGTCGCGAATGCCAGGCAGGATCGTGGCACCAGCCGCGGCCCGTTCGGCCGTCTCGTGCTGTTCCTCCGGCAGGTACTCAATGAGCTGAAAAAGGTCGTCACCCCGACCCGCAAGGAACTGTTCAGCTATACCGGCGTCGTGTTGGTCTTCGTGGTCATCATGATGGCGGTGGTTTACGGGCTGGACCTGGTCTTCGCTCTCGGTGTGAATACCGTTTTCGGCAAATAGCGTCCTTCAGCAGTATCGGGTCGCCGGATCTGGTCGCACGATCTGATCAGGGGAGGCCGAGGCTCCCGAACCGGCGGCGGCACGCGACGTGCTGAATTCGCCCCAAGAAATGGAATGAGATTCACAGTGTCTGGAACAAACCGCGACGACATCGACCTCGCGACAGCCGCCGAGCAGTCCTCCGAGGAGGACGAAGCGCAGGAAGGCAACGAGCTGGCCGCGGATGAATCCTCCGCCGAGTCGGCCGAAAATGGCGCCCTTCACTTCGTGGATGAAGACCGTGACGACGAGGACACCGACACCGACGTAGAGGCAAACCTCGATGCCGCTCTCGATGCAGTCGCGCTCGCTGCCGACCCGCAGGCGGATGCCGTCGTCGCCGACGCTCTTGAGGTCGATTCCCTCGATGAGGCCGAGGCCGCCGTGGAAGCGACCGATGACGAGGTCGGGTTCGTCGAGGGCGAGGCCGAAACGGTCGTGCCCTTCGACGACGCTTTCGAGGCCGAGATCGAGTCTGAGCTCGCCGAGCAGGCATCCGTCGACGAGGCAGAAGAAGAGGTCGAAGTCGACCCCTACGACGAATTCCGCAAGGAGCTGAAAGCCGCCTACGGCAAGTGGTACGTCATCCACTCCTATGCCGGATTCGAGAAGCGGGTCAAGCAGAACATCGAGAACCGCAAGGTCTCGATGGCCATGGAGGACTACGTCTTCCAGGTCGAGGTGCCGATGGAAGACGTCGTCGAGATCAAGAACGGCCAGCGCAAGCTCGTCACCCGTGTGCGCATTCCCGGCTACGTGCTCGTGCGCATGGACCTCAACGAAGACAGCTGGTCCGTCGTTCGCCACACTCCCGGTGTCACCGGCTTCGTCGGCAACTCGCACAACCCGACACCGCTGCGATTCGAAGAGGCCTTCAACATGTTGAAGAGCCTCGTGCAGATCGTCGAAGCTCCCGCCAAGGCAGGCGCCAAGGGCGGAAAGGCCGTCGGCCGCTCCATCCCCCAGGAAGTCGACTTCGAGATCGGCGAGACCATTACGATCAAGGAGGGCTCTTTTGCTGGCCTGCCAGGATCGATCAACGAGATCAAGGCGGAGAGCGGCAAGCTCATCGTGCTCGTCTCCCTGTTCGAGCGTGAGACGCCGGTGGAGCTCAGCTTCGACCAGGTCACCAAGCTCTAGCGCCCTGTTGGTCGAGTAGCGCCGTCTTCGGAGCTGCTGTTGGTCGAGTAGCGCCGTCTTCGGAGCGTATCGAGACCCGCCCCAGAAAAGCCCGTCGCCTCCGCGGCGGGCTTTTTGTCGTGCGCCGGCCTGAGAATTACGCACTCTGCCGACGCCCATCGTTCGCCTTCGCCGTGAAGAGATCGAGTGTCAGGCCGTCGAGGAGCGCGCCGGGATCCAGGCCGAGGGCCAGCGCAATTCGCACCAGCGAGTGAATGCTCGGCATGGCGCGCCCGTTTTCATACGCACGGATGTTGGACGAGTCGATTCCGCTCCCGGCAGCGAGTTCGTCCTGAGTGATTGCGATCTGCCGTCGACGCTCAGCGATTCGTCGCCCGATGTGGGCAGCGGCATCGGAGGTGACTCGGGGCACCCACTAAGCCTCAGGGCGCCCGGGCGCGTGTGCCAGTGTGCAAGTCACCGGGTACTTGTACTCTCTTACCTATGGGGACTGCGAGTGGGGACGATCAGCGGCTAATAAAGACGCGCCAGCGTGTTGCCGATCACGGCGAAGTCTTCACACCGCGGTGGCTGGTCGACGACATGCTCGACCTCGTCAAATCCGAAACAGAGCGCATCGACTCGCGATTTCTCGAGCCGGCCTGCGGATCGGGCAACTTCCTGATTCCGGTTCTTGAGCGCAAGCTTGCGGCGGTTCGAACTCGCCACGGTCGAAGTGACTTTGAGAAACGTCACTACGCGCTATTCGCTCTCATGTGCGTCTACGGTATCGAGCTGCTCGCCGACAATGCCGCGGAGTGTCGTAAGAACCTGTTGGCTGTCCTCACCAAGTTTCTCGGCGCGGATGCCCGTGGTATCTGGAGTCAGGCGGCCTCCGCTGTGCTCGCAGCGAACATCGTTCAGGGCGATGCCCTGAAGATGACGACCGTCGACGGCGAGCCGATCACCTTCGCTGAATGGGGCTATCTCGGTCGCGGCAAGTACCAGCGCCGCGACTTTCGGTACGACAGCCTCACGCAGCGCGCGGCAGCATCCGAAACTCGGTTCGCGCGCTTCGAGGAGCACGAGATTTTCACGCCGGTGCACTCGTGGCTGCCCATGACGGTGCAGGAACTCGCCGCGTGAGCATTCCCATTCTCAACGCCAAGGCGTCATTCGCGCTTCGCGGCCACAATCCAGACGTTCTCACTTGCATCGCGAACCTCTCCAACGACGAAGTGTTCACGCCCCCGGAGCTTGCCAACCAGATGCTCGACACGCTCGAAGTTGCGTGGGCGGAATCGAACGCCGGCGCGAGCATCTGGGCAGACTCGACCGTGACCTTCCTCGATCCCTTCACGAAGTCAGGTGTGTTCTTGCGCGAGATCGTGTCTCGGCTCACCGTGGGGCTCGCGAAAGAAATCCCCGAGCTCACGGAGCGCGTAGATCACATCCTCACGAAGCAGGTCTACGGAATCGGGATCACGCGTCTCACTTCTCTGCTGGCCCGTAGAAGCGTCTACTGCTCGAAGGATGCCACCAGCGAGCACTCGATCGCGCAGACCTTCGATCGCGACTGGGGCAATATCTGGTTTGAGCGCACCGAGCACACCTGGTCCGGCGGGAACTATGGAAATCTACTGGACGCCGGGGGAATCCCCGCCTTGGTCGGTCGTCGCTGTAAGTTCTGTGGCGCCCAAGAAGACCGCTTCGATCGCGACGAGGCACTCGAAACCCACGCCTACGCCTTCATTCATACAGACAACATCAAGGCTCGCCTCGCCGAGCTATTCGGAGCCACCATGCAGTTTGACGTAGTCATAGGCAACCCGCCTTACCAAATGACAGGGGCGGCAGGTGGCACAAGCGATGCATCGATCTATCACCTCTTCGTCGAGCAAGCACATCGACTCGCCCCGCAGTTTCTTGTCATGGTGACTCCGAGCCGCTGGCTCGCTGGCGGACGCGGGATGGACGAATTCCGGACGATGATGCTGGGCGACCGCCAGCTCCGCAATCTTGTGGACTTTCCAACGTCTGCGGAAATTTTCCCAGGTGTGGAACTCAAAGGGGGAGTGTCCTACTTCCTTTGGGACGGGAACTATCAGGGCAAGTGTAAAGTCAAGACAATTCGGGGCGGCGTCGAACTAGATTCAATTCGAGATCTCGGTGAGTTTGACGTGTTCGTTCGTGATCCGCGCGCTGTTGACATTCTCAAGAAAGTTGCGCTCGCGAGCGAGATTTCCATTGTGACCTTGCTCTCTCGCGACACGCCATTCGGGCTCGCAAGCAATTTTGCTGACTTCGAACCGAACGCGCGGGATGGCTTCGTGCCCCTTTACTACATACGGCGCATGAAGCGAGCCGTCGGATTTATCGACGCAGCGAAAGTGACGAAGAACAAAGCACTCATTGAGGCATGGAAAGTTTTGGTCCCAGAGGCTTATAACGGGGGCGATGGGCTTCCACATCAAATCGTTGGTAAACCTTGTACTGCGCCTTCACCATCCGTGTGCACACAGTCGTACTTGTTCTTCGAGTGCGGCTCGGAAACTGAGGCCGAAAGCCTTCAGTCGTACTACACGACTAGATTCTTCCGATTCCTTGTGTCGCTGCGGAAGATTACTCAGCACGCAATCCACTCGACCTATTCTTGGGTGCCCGTCCAGCCGTGGGATCGCACTTGGACGGACGAGCAACTATTCAAAAAGTACAACCTGACGGATGAGGATCGCGCCTACATTGAATCTCAAATCAAGCCGATGAATCTCGAAATCCTGAGCACCGATGCCTAGGCCCATCGACGACCTCCTTCCCCAGAAACCCGAAGCCCGCCTCCGCATCTACGCCTACTCGATCGATGACGATGCCCACACTGGCCTGCTCAAAGTCGGACACACGACACAAAACGTCAAGACCCGCGTCGCGCAGCAGCTCAAGACCGCCGCGATCAAGAACTACGAGATCGTGCTCGACGAGCCGGCCGACCGAGAGGACGGCAGCGTGTTCCGGGACTTCGATGTGCGCGATCGGCTCACGGCTAAGAAGTTCGAGAACCCGACGCTGGAGTGGATGCGCTGCTCCGTCGACGATGTGCACACGGCGATCGCAGAGCTGCGAGCGGGCACGTCGTTCGACGGGAGCCACCACCTCACCTTTGCCCGGCGCGCAGAGCAGGAGGCGGCCGTCGAGAAGACCTACGACTATTTCCAGTCCATCTGGGATGAGGATGACGACGCCGTTCCCGAGTTTCTCTGGAACGCCAAGATGCGTTTCGGCAAGACTTTCACGGCATACCAGCTCGCGAAGAAGCTCGCGGCCAAGCGCGTGCTGGTGATCACCTTCAAGCCTGCGGTCGAGGATGCCTGGGAGTCCGACCTCAAGACACACGTCGACTTCGATGGCTGGCAGTACCTCTCGCGCGCCACCGGTGGTGACCCGGCAACCATCGATCCCGATCAGCCGCTGGTCTTCTTCGGCTCGTTCCAAGACCTCATGGGCCGCGATGCCGCCGGCAACTTCAAGGCAAAGCACAAGTGGCTCACCGAAGTCATGTGGGACCTGGTCATCTTCGACGAATACCACTTTGGCGCATGGCGTGATGCCGCGAAAGAGCTTTTCGAGGGTGAGGATGACGCGGCCCGCAAAAAAGAAACCGCACTCGAATTCGGCGCCGACCTCGAGACCTTCGCCGAAGAACTCGAGGAGCGCGGCAGCGATGAAGACTCGTTCGTGCCGATCAAGGCGCGCTCATACCTCTACCTGTCCGGCACCCCATTCAAGGTGCTCCGAGAGGGACGCTTCATCGAGGAGCAGATCTTCAACTGGACCTACACAGATGAGCAGCGGGCCAAGGCGCAGTTTGCCCAGCAGCATCCGGGTGAACCGAGTCCCTACGCATCCCTGCCGGAAATGCGGCTGCTCACCTATCAGATGCCCGATGAGCTCATCGCAATAGCGAGCCAGGGAGAGTTCGACGAGTTCGACCTCAACGCGTTCTTCGAGGCTCGCGGTCTGGGGCGCGATGCAGAGTTCGTGCATAAAGATGACGTGCAGAAGTGGCTCGAAATCATCCGTGGCAGCTACATGCCGACACAGGTCGATGCGCTCAAGGCCGGCACCCGTCCGCCCTTCCCGTACTCCGACACTCGTCTGCTGCCCTACCTTCAGCATTCGCTCTGGATGCTGCCGCGCACGGCATCCTGTGCGGCGATGGTCAACCTGCTCGCCGAACCGCAGAACGCATTCTGGTATGACTACACGGTTGTCAATGTCTCGGCACCCGGCGTCGGGGTCGGCCTCGACGCGCTCCCGCCCGTGCGCGAGGCGATCGGCAACGGTCACGACACGAAGACGATCACCCTCACAGTCGGCAAGCTCACCACCGGTGTGACCGTGCCGCAATGGTCGTCGATCCTCATGCTGCGCAATCTGCAGGCGCCCGAGACCTACTTTCAGGCGGCCTTCCGCGTGCAGTCGCCGTGGACGATCCGCAATCCGAACGGCGACGACCCGCACGAGGAGACGATCCTCAAACCGGTGTGCTTCGTCTTCGACTTCGCGCCAACACGGGCATTGCGACAGATCAGCGAGTATGGCCGAGGGCTCGCGCCCGAGAATCCCAATCCGGAGCGCGCCGTCGAGGAGCTCGTGAGCTTTCTGCCTGTTCTCGCGTACGACGGGTCGCACATGACACAGGTGGATGCCGCGGGCATCCTTGACATCGCGATGGCGGGCACCTCGGCGACACTTCTTGCCCGCAAGTGGGAGTCGGCCGTTCTCGTCAACGTGGACAACGCCACACTGAAGAAGATCATGGACTCGCAAGCGGCCATGGATGCCGTGATGAACATCGAGGGGTTTCGCGCCCTCGGATCCAGCATCTTCGAGACGGTGGTCAACAAGAGTGAGGCAGTCGGCAAGACGAAGAAGGAGAAGGGCGACAACATCACCGGGCTCGAGAAAAAGACGCTTTCGGAGGAGGAGAAGGAGTACAAGTCCAAGCGCAAGCAGATTCAGGAGAAGCTGATCAAGTTCGCCACGCGAATCCCGGCTTTTATGTACCTGACTGACTTTCGCGAGCAGAATCTGTACGACGTCATCACCAAGATCGAGCCTGGTCTTTTCCAAGCCGTGACAGGACTCACCGTCGAGGATTTCAACCTGCTCGTCTCGCTTGGCGTGTTCAACGCCGGCCACATGAACCAGGCGGTGTTCGCGTTTAGGCGGTACGAGGATGCGTCGCTGTCATACACGGGCATCGACTCACACGAAGGTCTTCGGTATTACGGGCTGTACGACACAGTGGTGGCAATCGACGGCGGAAACTGACCGCGATATCTAAAACGGCGGCGGATCGGGCGCGGCGACGAACCCGGTCGGGCTCATCCACTCGATGCGCCCGGCGTCATCCTGGATGATCGTCCACTTTGTGTTGTGTTTGTCTCGATGGTGCTTTCGACAGACGTGCGACAGGTTCATGAGTGTCGTGCGACCGCCGAATTGTCGATCGATCGTGTGGTCGAGGTCGCAATTCACCGCCCGTTTGCCGCAGCCGGGGAAGGTGCAGGTCTGGTCGATCAGCTGCCGCATCCGTCGGAGGCCTTCGGGGATGTACTTCGTCGGCTGGTCGATGTCGAGAATTGTGCCAGATACCGGGTCGGTGAGGATGCGGTAGATCGAATTGGCGTCGCCGGCGAGTCTGCGGGCGGTCTCGGCGTCGATCGGGCCGTAGCCCTCGAGAGAGGCGGGCATCTCGGACTTGCCCAGGAGGGTGAGCATTGGGATGAGCACGCCGACGCGCACAGCAACGGCGCCGCCGGACCCGGTGATCATGTCGCCTAGGACATCCGCTCGCAGTTGGGGCATGGTGCGCGACTCGCCGGGCACTGCCGAGAGTCTGAGCGCCTCAGAATCCACCAGTGAAAGAGCCGCAATCGCGACCTCGGCGGGCAGATAGGTCGAGATCCAGGCCATCCCATCGATATCGGGCTCGAAGACGACGCGACGCTGGGAGAGTTGCGACTCGTGTCTTTCGGCAGCAGTATCGGCGACGATCTGCTCGCGCAGCTTTCGGGCGGATGCGCGGAACCGCGAGGGTGCAAGACGCGTTGCGTGCTCGGCAACGGCCGTGTCGAAGGCTGCGAACATCGCGTCGTCGCCAGCGGGGAGTGACGCGGCGAGCTCTGCAACCTTGCGGGCATTGGCGGGGGATACCTCGCCCCAGCAGAACTTCTGCGAGGTGACGGGGGTGCGGGCGATCATCGTGACGGCCTGCTGCTCGTGAGATCGAACAGTGTTCTCGGAGAGCGCGAGTCGCACGGCGAGGTCGGCGATCGCGGCCCGCTCAGCGAACTCGATGTCCTCGCGGTTGAAGCGTGACGCATGGTCGCCGACGAACACCTCGGGGCTGAATCGGGCTTCGTGCAGCACCGAATGGATGGCGACCAGTGTGGCCGCAAAGTGGGAGTTCACCGCGCGCTGTTCGTACTCGGCGGCCGCAAGTGCGGTGTCGATCCGCACGTCGGATCGAGCCTGATCCGAGTAGTAGCCGAGTGCCTCCATGCCTGTAGTCAATAGGCAACCACCGACATTTCGCGTAAGATGAAGAGGTTGCCTTTTCAGGGCGACCCACCGCATCCGTTCGGATATCGGGAGCGCCGCCCATCCGGACGGCACGAAAATAAAGGAAATAAAATGGCACCCAAAAAGAAGGTCACGGGTCTGATCAAGCTTCAGATCAAGGCCGGCGCCGCCAACCCCGCACCGCCCATCGGGCCGGCGCTTGGGCAGCACGGCGTCAACATCATGGAGTTCTGCAAGGCCTACAACGCCGCGACCGAGTCGCAGCGCGGCAACGTCATCCCGGTCGAGATCACCGTCTATGAGGACCGTTCGTTCACGTTCATCCTCAAGACCCCGCCAGCCGCGGAGCTCATCAAGCAGGCTGCCGGAGTCGCAAAGGGATCCGGCACCCCGCACACCACCAAGGTGGGACGCCTGTCGAAGGATCAGCTCCGCTCGATCGCCGAGCAGAAGATGGTCGACCTCAACGCGAACGACGTTGCAGCGGCAGAGAAGATCATCGCGGGCACCGCTCGCTCTATGGGAATCACGGTGGACGCATAATGGCTACGAAATCCAAGGCCTACCGCGCCGCTGCCGAGAAGATGGAGGAGGGCAAGTTCTACACGCCCAACGAAGCCGTCGGACTTGCCCGTGAGACCGGTTCGAAGAACTTCAACTCCACCATCGAGGTCGCCCTCAAGCTCGGTGTCGACCCCCGCAAGGCGGACCAGATGGTGCGTGGAACGGTGATCCTCCCACATGGAACCGGCAAGACCGCCCGCGTTATCGTGTTTGCAACCGGACCGGCCGCCGACGCCGCGATCGCTGCGGGCGCCGACGAGGTCGGTGGCGACGAACTCATCGAGAAGGTGGCCGCCGGCTACACCTCGTTCGACTCCGCCGTCTCCACTCCCGAGCTGATGGGCAAGGTCGGTCGTCTCGGAAAGGTGCTCGGCCCGCGCGGGCTCATGCCCAACCCGAAGACCGGCACCGTGACCACGGACGTGGCGAAGGCTGTCACCGAGATCAAGGGTGGAAAGATCGAGTTCCGCGTCGACAAGCATTCCAACGTGCACTTCATCGTGGGCAAGGCGGCCTTCCCGGCCGAGCAGCTCGAGGAGAACATCAAGGCAGCGCTCGACGAGATCACGCGCGCCAAGCCGAGCTCCGCGAAGGGCCGCTACATCCAGAAGGGCACTGTCACGACCACCTTCGGTCCGGGCATCCCGCTGGACGTCAACGTTCTCTAGCAACAACCGTCTGATCAGAAGGGGACCACTTCGGTGGTCCCCTTCTGAGTACCCGTGGCGTGTGCCTGTGGCAGCCCTGGAGAGAAAACGATCGTGAGATTCGAGGAGAGCGGATGACCGTGCGTCGAGCAGAATCCGGCGAGGGGCATGTCCTGCACGACCTCGCAGCGGCGACTTTCGGACTCGCTTGCCCTCCCGGCACCACCGAGCTCGAGATCGCGGAGCACGTCGCGACGCACCTCTCCGCCGAGCGTTTCGAGGGTTATCTCGCCCACCCCGACCGCGAGATCCTGGTGGCACTATCTGGTTCCGGCTTCGTCGGTTACACGATGCTGGTGTTCGGCGAACCCTCCGACGCGGATGTCGCGGCCGTCGTGACCGCCCGTCCGACGGCCGAGCTCAGCAAGTGCTACGTGCTGGCCGGAGAACACGGTGGCGGTGCGGCATCCGAGCTGATGATGGCGACGATCGACGTCGCGCGGCTCCGTGGTTCCGTGACCATTTGGCTCGGAGTGAACGAAAAGAACGATCGGGCGAACCGGTTCTACGGCAAGCACGGATTTGAGTGCGTGGGCTTCAAGCGCTTCGCCCTCGGCGACCGTTTCGAAGACGACTTCGTGCGGCAGCTGACCCTCTAGCCCAATTCCGACACGCTCAGGACGATCTTGCCACGGGTGTGGCCGGCCTCGATCGCGGTGTGGGCCTCGGCGACGCGCCCGAGGTCGAAGACCTGGTCGACGGTCACGTGCACGTCACCCGAGTCGAGCAGTCGCCCGATGACGGCGAGGGTGGAGCCATCCGGGGAGGTCTTGTAGGTGGTCGCGCGCACACCCGCGGCCGCGGCATCCTCCATCAGGGTCGGCCAACTTCCGCTTGGAGCATTCACCAGCAACCCGCCGGGTCGCAGCACCGGCAGAGACCGCGTACCAATGTCGTCGTGCACGTTGCCGATGAGATCGATGACGACGTCGACGCGGCTCACTACGTCTTCGAACCGGGTCGTGTTGTGGTCCACCACCTCGGCCGCCCCGAGTTCACGCAGCCAACTCTCGTTGTGAGCCGACCCCGTGGCGATCACGTGTGCGCCGAAATAGGCGGCGAGCTGCACGGCGAAATGCCCGACGCCTCCGGATGCGGCATGGATGAGCACTCGCTGGGCCTCGTGAGCCTTCGCGACATCCACCACCATGCCCCAGGCGGTGAGGGCCGCGAGCGGCACCCCGGCCGCCTCGACGTGGGTGAGGCGGGCCGGCTTGCGGGCGATGCTCATCGTGGGCACGCTGGCGTACTCGGCGTAAGTGCCCGCCATGCGTGGCACCGCCACCATGCCGAAGACCTCGTCACCGGGCTTGAACGGGCAAGACTCGTAGGGGCTCTCCACCACGATGCCACTGAAGTCGGCACCGAGCACCACCGGGAAATTGGCGATGGACGTGGATGCACCCCGGCCGGCACGTGTCTTCGCATCGATGGGATTCACTCCCGCGGCGATGATCTTCACGACCACTTCGGCATTCACCTTCATCGGCATCGGCAGATCGGCCGGTGTGAATACCCCAGGCGCCCCTGTGGCCGCGATCACCATCGCTCGCATCGTGGTCATACCCACAGCCAAGTCGCACAATGATTCGCCGGTGTTACAGCGATGTCAACTGGAAGCAAACTATGAGAGGCCCTAGCATTCAATAATGATTGCGCCGCCGCCATTGCATCGAGGGTCGCTCGAACCCTCCGGAGCCCTGCTCGGCTCGGCATTCGTGCTTGCCGCGCTGGTGATCATCTGGGTTGCTCGGCTGTCCCAGGGCCGCGACCTCTACGTGAGTGAGCTCGGCGCAGCCGGCCAGCCGACCGCGCGCTGGTTCGAAGGGGCCCTGCTGCTCATCGTCGGTGGCGGAAGCCTCATCGCATATGCCGCTCGCGGCATCCGATCGCGTCTCCCCTTCCTCGCCATCTGGACTCCCGCGGTGTCGCTCTGGATCGGTTGCGGCTTCTTCCTCGTCGCCTCGCAGGTCACCTGTACCACCGGATGCCCGCTTCCGGTCGGAGCGAACTTCACCTGGCAGGACCTGATCCATACGGTCGTCGCCGTGCTCGCCTTCGCGGCTGCCTGCGTCGGAATGCTGCAGGTGTCCTTCGCCGCCGGGCACCGATCCCTCGCCCGATTCTCCCTCGGGGCGGCGATCGCCGTTGCGGTGATCGCGGGGGCAGGGGGAATCCTCTCGCTCGCGCGATTCCAAGCCGACTTCGGC
The DNA here is from genome assembly GCA_038203515.1 of Actinomycetales bacterium. Taxonomy (GTDB): domain Bacteria; phylum Actinomycetota; class Actinomycetes; order Actinomycetales; family Microbacteriaceae; genus Lacisediminihabitans. Next base: position 31,335 of record JBBRDX010000002.1, read on the forward strand.
AGCCGGCTCGAGCTCGCGGCGACCACGATCGCGCTCGGCTGGCTGCTCACACTCGGGCTGCTAACCGCGCTCCGTCCGGTCCCGTCCAACCTCGTCGCGCCGATCGAGCTCGAGGTGCCGCTGCCGATCGGCTAGCGGGATCGGTTGGCGGCCACGATGCGCAGCACCTGGTCGGCGAGCTGCACGAGCATGTGTATCTGGCTCTCGTCGCGGTCGATCCAGCGGCATTCGGGCTCGGCATTGGTCGGCACGAAGTGATCGTGCTGCTCCCAGACGAGCAGCGTGCGCTCCGCGCCGAGTACGTACTGCTGCCACCAGACCTGTCGCAGATACGAGCGCGGGATAGATCGCCACGCCGAGCTCGTGGTCTTGATCTCCGCGAGCTCGAGGTGCCCGGATGCTGCGACGCCGAGCCCGTCGGGAGTGGCGAGGTGGCTGGTTTCCCCGGCGGCGTGGAAGAGGGCGTCGCTTGAAACGATGCCGTAGTTGCCTTCCACCCAACGAGCGATCTCAGGCTCGCGGGCTCTCCCGTGATCTGTGTAGGCGTTGCCCCCGAAGCCACTGCCAGTGATCTTCTCGGAGGCAACGGCCTGTACCGAGGTGGCTCCTGAGAGTCGGGCGACATCTGTGGCGGTGATCCCGCGACTGCGGGCGCGAAGCCAGGCGACCCGGTCTGCGGCCCGCGCGACGATGCGGTCGCGATGATCCGCAACCGGCTCGTCCCAGAGGGAGAGCATGGGTTGGAGAACGATCACCCCTCCATTGTCTCTCGAGGCACCGTCCACCGTCGGTGCCCCACCGCGGTCACCCTCGCCTTTCCTGCACAACTCCTGCAGAATTTGCCCCGCGGCCCGGCATCGCCCGCGATTGCCGTGGCCGGCCGCGACTACCCCGAAAGCTGCAGGAGTTATGCCAAGGCGGAGTCGAGCACCGTGGGGCGCGAGCTCACAGGTGCAGCGGGCGGGCTGCGCCGCAATCTCGGTCACCCCCCATGAAGTCGCCGTCGCCTTGGGCGCATAACTCCTGCAGATTTTGCCGATGGCATCCTTCGACGCCGCCCTCAGCAATCAAGGTTGAGCCTGCCCGCTCTGCATAACTCCTGCAATTGTGCCAGCTTGGCCGGCCCGCGCCCGGGAATCCGGGCTGGCCCGGGGCCTGCGCTGAATACTGCAGGAGTTATGCAGGGAGCCGCTCGCGCCGGGCTGGTGAACAGCAGGAGTTGTGCATGGCTGCGCCGGAAGAGGCACAGGCAAGGTTTAGGTGAAACATAGGCGGTTCATAGGAATACCGCGATAGTAGGAAGAGTGACCTCCAATAACCACAGTTCCGCCCCCACCGCCGCGCCGAAGTTGCGCCGCGCCGACGGTTCTCCCGTGCGTGTCGTCGTCGTCGACGATGAAGCGACTCTCAGCGACCTGCTCAGCATGGCGCTGCGCTACGAGGGCTGGGACGTGAAGACCGCCGCCGAGGGTCGCACCGCCATCCAGCTGATTCGCGAATTCCAGCCCGACGTCGTCGTGCTCGATGTGATGCTGCCCGACATCGATGGCCTCGCGGTGCTCAAGCGCCTTCGGGATGACGGCCAGGACACGCCCATCCTGTTCCTCACCGCGAAGGATGCCCTCGACGATCGCATCGCCGGGCTCACCGCCGGTGGCGACGACTACGTCACCAAGCCGTTCAGTCTCGAGGAACTCGTTGCGCGTTTGCGCGGACTCATCCGCCGCTCGTCCGTAGTGCTCACTGATTCGGCCGATCCGCTGCTGTGGGTCGGCGACCTGGTGCTCGATGAGGAGAGCTATGAGGTGCGTCGTGACGGCCGCCTCATCGAACTGACGGCGACCGAGTTCGAACTGCTTCGCTTCCTGATGCGCAATCCGCGTCGGGTGATGAGCAAGGCGCAGATCCTCGACCGGGTCTGGAGTTACGACTTCGGTGGTCGCTCGTCGATCGTCGAGATCTACATCTCCTACCTGCGCAAGAAGATCGACGCGGGAGAGACCCCGATGATTCACACCGTTCGCGGAGTCGGCTACATGATCAAAGCCTCCGGATGACCATCCCGTCGATTCGCCCGGCCAGGCCCCGCTGGTCCCTGCGCCGACGACTCGTCCTTGCTGTCGTCGGGCTCCTTGCGATCGTTGCGATCGTGATCGGCTCGATCAGTGTGTTCGCGCTGCAGGGCTTCCTCATGAACCGGCTGGACGACCAGCTCCGCCAGGCTAACGGCCGCTCGCAGAACGGTTTCGGATCCCCAGACCAGCCGCCCGGAGACTCGACCTCGCAGGTTTTCTCCCAGCAGAAGCTCAACGAGATATTCAATCGCCAGGCTCCTGACACGGTGGTCGCCGTGATCTCACCAACGGGTAATTCTGCCGCGCGCAAGGACGAGCGCGGTGACCCGCAGCTGCTCTCGACGTCGCAGAGTGCGGCGTTTGCGGCCGTGCCGGCGACCGCCAAGGCGACAACTGTTATCGTCGGTGGATCTCTTGGCAGCTATCGCGCTGTTGCAGTCGAGTACGGTGGCGGCGTGCGCGTCGTCACCGCACTTCCCCTCGGCGAGCTGCAGATCACGCTCCTGCAACTGGGGCTCATCATCGCCATCGTCACTGCCGCCGGGCTCGTACTCACGGCATTCCTCGCGCTCTGGATCGTGCGCGTCGCCCTCCGACCGCTCGAACGGGTGGTCTCCACGGCCACCCGCGTCGCCGAGTTGCCGCTTGACCGCGGCGAGGTCGCCCTCGGGGTGCGTGTACCCGGCGACGACGCCGACCCGAGCACCGAGGTCGGCCAGGTCGGGGCCGCGATCAACCGCATGCTCGGGCATGTGGCATCCGCCCTCACCGCCCGCCAGGCCAGCGAGAACAGCGTGCGCCAGTTCGTCGCGGACGCGAGCCACGAGCTCCGGACACCGCTCGCGGCGATCCGTGGTTATGCCGAGCTCACGCGTCGGGGCGGTCACGACCTGCCCGCCGACGTCGTTCACTCGCTCGGCAGGGTCGAGTCGGAAGCGACACGCATGACCTACCTGGTCGAAGACCTGCTTCTCCTTGCTCGCCTCGACGAGGGGCGCGACCTCGAGAGCGCTCCACTCGACCTCTCCCGCTTGCTGATCGATGCCGTGAGCGATGCTCACGCCGCCGGTCCCGAACACGAATGGTCCCTCGACATGCCCGACGAGCCGGTGATGATCGACGGCGACGATGCTCGCCTGCACCAGGTGTTCGCCAACCTGCTCGCCAACGCCCGGGTGCACACTCCGGCGGGCACCGACGTCGCGATCGCTGTCGCGATCGACGGGCCGAACGCCGTCGTGACCGTGACGGATGACGGCCCCGGCATCGCTGCGGAGCTGCGGCCCGTGCTGTTTGAGCGCTTCGCGCGCGGCGACAGCTCCCGATCGCGGGCCGCGGGCAGCACGGGCCTCGGTCTCGCGATTGTCGCCGCGGTCGTCGTAGGTCACGGTGGCACGGTGGGGGTGCAGAGCGAGCCGGGAAACACCAGCTTTCGAGTGATCCTCCCCGTCACGGCCGGAGTGAATCGCGAGCCTCAAGCCCGGTCCCACGAGACGGAGCCGGTCGCGCGCTGAGCGTGCCAATCGCCGGGCGCGGGCGGAAGGGATGTCAGACTGGGGGCACCCCCAGTTGTTAGGAAATGTCATGCGAATTGCTGTCACAGGTGCTAGCGGAAAGCTCGGACGCGCCGTCGTCGAGCGTCTCCGCGCCTCCGGAAATGATGTCCATGCCCTCGACGCTGTCGGCGAACGCGGCCCCGGTTTCACCCGGGTGGACTTTACCGACTACGGCCAGACCGTGGACGCGCTGTTCGGCATCAACGACCGTCATGACGGCCTCGACGCGGTCGTGCACCTCGCGGCGGCGCCAGCTGGCGGCATCCTGCCCGACTCCGAGACCTTCCACAACAACATGTCGGCCACCTTCAACGTGTTCCAGGGTGCACGGCGCGCCGGAATCAAGACGATCGTCTACGCCTCGAGCGAGACGGTGTTGGGCATCCCGTTCGAGACGCCGCCGCCGTACATCCCGCTCGACGAAGAGTACGACACCCGCCCCGAGAGCATCTACTCGGTGACGAAACATCTCGAAGAGCAGCTCGCCCAAAAACTGGTGCGCTGGGATCCCGAGCTGAGCATCGCGGCGCTGCGCTTCTCCAACGTGATGGAGGTCGCCGACTACGCGCCGTTCCGTTCCTTTGATGCGGATGCCGGCATCCGCAAGTGGAATCTCTGGGCATACATCGACGCTCGGGATGGCGCGCAGGCGGTCGAGCGTGCGCTGGCGCTGGCGAAGCCCGGCTTCGAGGCCTACATCCTCGCCGCGGCCTACACCGTGATGTCGCGCTCGAGCGCGAGTCTCGCGGCCGAGGTCTTCCCCTCCACACCCGTTACCCGGGAGCTCGGGGAGCACGAGACACTCCTGTCGATCGAGAAGGCCCGGCAGGTGCTCGGGTTCGAACCTGAGCACTCCTGGCGCGACCATGCGTAGTGTTCCCCTCCTGAGAAAGGCTGCGGCCGTCGCGCTGCTTGCGGCGGCGGCGATCTTTGCGAGCGTGACCGCGGCCGCCGCCCTCGACGAACCCCGGGTGCCCGAGAACGTGGGCCAGTACTTCGCCACCGGACTGATGCCCCGCCTCGTTGACCTCTTCGGCGCAAAGGCCGGAGCGGAGGTAGTGTTCGACAGTACCGCGAAGGTCGGCGCCATCCACCGCGTCCTGTCCTGGACGAGCGTCTATCTCTCCGGCGCGAAGACCGACGCGCCGACGCAGATCACCAATGCCTGGGTCGCCCCGATCTCGGCAGCGGATGGCGCGGTCGCCGGAGTCGCCACCGTGTGGATCAATCCCGCGAGCGACCGGCCGGAACTCGCCGACTTCTCCTCCGGCGCAGCCCTCGCCACCGCCCTTGCGACGGCTCCCACCGGCACCCTCCTCATCAGGGACGACCCGCACTCGGCCTGGTTCGCCACCGACGGCACGACGCTCACGCCTCTCGTCAGCGGCTCGTCCGGTGTCGCGGCAGTGACGACCCCGGATGCCTACCAGCGACAGTTCATCCTCGCCTCACCCGCGTCGGTGGAGTCCGCCCCCAACCGTGGGCTGCTGATCGCGGTGCTCGTGCTCGGCGTCGTCGTCGTGTTGCTCGCGGTGTTCGTGCTGCTTCCTGACCGTCGCCGACGAGCGCCAGCGAAGCCCGATGCCGTGAATCCTGCACCCGCAAAAAGCCCTGCGACCGCGAAGTCTCCACCGCCCGCGACCGATTAGTCGAATCCTGGGCGGGTGTGGCAATTCCACCGCGGATTTGCACGAGGCCCGGTGCATCCCGTAGCCTGAGCGAAGCCACAGACCGCCGGTTGTCGGTGTGCCGTGATTCAGAAATGATGAGCAGCCCCGATCGAAGGTCCGCAGCATCCAACTGGGATGCCACGGAAACCTGCGCAGGTGTATTGAGAACTCCCCTCGGGTAAACACCTGCGGGATTTGGCTCCGTGCGCTTGCGTCGGAGCCCTTTTTGTTTAATGCGCCACGGTCCAGGTCGAAGAGACAATGCATCACCAATCCACCTAGGAGCCACATGGCGAACAAGGAAGCTTCGGTTGCCGAGCTCACGGACAAGTTCCGCGACTCGACCGCCGTACTGCTCACCGAGTACCGCGGGCTCACTGTTGCCCAGCTAAAGACGCTGCGCACCACCCTCAGTGAGCACGCCACGTACGCCGTGGTGAAGAACACGCTGACCAAGATTGCGGCTAACAACGCGGGGATCTCGTCGTTCGACGGGGACCTCGTCGGTCCATCCGCAATCGCATTCGTACACGGTGACCCGGTCACCGTTGCGAAGGGTCTTCGCGACTTCGCCAAGGCAAACCCCCTGCTCGTGATCAAGGGCGGTTACTTCGACGGTAACCCCCTCACGCCCGCAGAGGTCATCAAGCTCGCCGACCTCGAGACCCGAGAGGTGCTGCTCGGCAAGCTTGCCGGCGCCTTCAAGGCTTCGCTGTTCGGTGCTGCCTACATGTTCAACGCCCCGCTCGCCAAGGCCGTTCGTACGGTCGATGCGTTGCGTGAGAAGCAGGATTCCGCCTCCTAATCCCCTCATCGGGTTAGACAGCGCGGCTTAAACACGAAACAACAAGGAGAAAAATCATGGCAAAGCTTTCCGGCGACGACCTCATTGAAGCATTCAAGGAGCTCACGCTCATTGAGCTCAGCGAGTTCGTCAAGAAGTTCGAAGAGGTCTTCGAGGTCACCGCGGCCGCCCCCGTTGCAGCCGCTGCCGCCGGTGGCGCTGCCGCCGTCGTTGAAGAGGTCGAAGAGAAGGACTCCTTCGATGTCGTTCTCGAGTCCATCGGTGACAAGAAGATCCAGGTCATCAAGGAGGTCCGTGCCCTCACGAGCCTCGGCCTCGGCGAGGCCAAGGCCGTCGTGGACAACGCTCCCGGCGTCGTGCTCGAGGGTGTCAACAAGGAAACCGCCGAGAAGGCGAAGGCTCAGCTCGAAGAGGCCGGCGCAACCGTCACCCTCAAGTAGTCAACTGGTCGATCGCTCGCGGGGCGACTTCTGGCGCACCATCACAACGGCCCCCGTGCCCACCCTCGAGGTGGGCCGGGGCCGTTGTCATGACCGGGCGAATCGGTCCGCCCCGGGCGGGGCTGTCGTGCTCCGGCGCACGACGAAGTCGACGGGTATGCCGATCCGCTCGTTGGCGATGGCTCCGGCGCGCGGTTCGAGCCGTTCGAGAATCAGCTTCACCGCACGCTCCCCCTGGATGCTCGGATGCTGCTCCAGGGTGGTGAGACCGAACATCTCGGCGAGAGTATGACCGTCGATTCCGACGATCGACAACTGCTCAGGCACCGCGATGCCGAGCTGGCGCGCAGCGAGGATCACGCCGATCGCGATCTCATCGCAGCCGGCGACGATGGCCGTAGGCCGCGTCGAGGGGTCGGAGAGCACCGCGAGCCCACCGGCATACCCACCGGGAATCGAATAGGGAACCGCGCGGAAGTCATCGCGGTGCGAGAGTCCCGCGGTCGCGAGGGCTTGGCGCACTCCGGCCAGACGCTGGGCATGCACGGCGAAATCCATCTGCTCGTGCTGGTCCCCGCCGAGATGCATGATGCGCGTGTGACCCAGGCTCACCAGGTGTTCGGTGAGAAACCGCGACGCAGCCGCATCGTCGATGCTCAGGGTGGAAATCTCCGGGATGTCTCCTCCGATTCCGACGATCGGCTTGCCAAGGGCGTTGAGTGACCGCACCTCGTGGGGGCTGAGGGAGATGCCCACGGCGATCACGGCATCCACTCTTTTGCGTGCAAGAAAGTAGTCGAAGACGCGCTGCCGCCCAACGGCATCGGCATGCAGCCGGTAAAGAGTGAGGTCATAGCCCGCCGGGATCAGCGCGCTCTCGATTCCCTCGAGCACTTCCGAGAAGAACCATCGGTTGACGAAGGGGATGACGACCCCGACATTGCGAGTGAGTCCCGTCGCGAGGCTCGAAGCGATAGACGACGGCACGTAGCCGATCCCTGCCGCAGCGTGCTCCACGCGCGCCCGGGTCTCCCGCGACACGTAGCCATTGCCACTGAGCGCGCGCGACGCGGTGGACTTCGATACGCCGGCGAGGCGAGCGACATCGGCTATTGCGCTCAAGAGGACCCCGGATTCGACAGCATTGACGAGCGATGGCTCATCCTATGCACACAGGAGGCTTTATGGGAAACGCACCACATGTCCGTGGGTGCGCTCCCATGGCTTGCCTTCCACGAGCGGTCATTTGCACGCTACGTGACAAAAACGTTAGATACTGCCTCAGATCAAGCGCTTGCATAACGATCGCATCGCCCGTAGCTTGTCCTATGGAACCGGTTCCGCATTGCGAGCATCAACCCGTCGATCTCGGCGCGGACTGATTCCACCCGTATGGCCCAATCCCAACCCTCAACGAGGAGGAGTCACATGAGTTCCACCCTGCTCCGCAGCGCAGCACACGGCAAGAAGCTCCACCGCCGATTCACCGCATCGATCGTCTTTTTCACCATCGCAGGGCTCGCACTCGCGGGCTGTTCGGCCTCTGGCGGAGGCACCACCACTCCGGACAAGGGCCCCGGCAACGCCGGCAAGGCTGACGGAGTCGTGACCATCTACGGCACGATCGTGGCAACCGAGGGTGAGCTCCTTCAGAAGTCCTGGGCGGACTGGGAGAAGAAGAACAAGATCACGATCAAGTACGAGGGCTCGAAGGAGTTCGAGACCCAGATCAGCGTCCGTGCCCAGGGTGGCAACGCTCCCGACATCGCGATCTTCCCGCAGCCCGGCCTCATGAGAGACCTCGCCTCACGCAACTACATCCAGCCGGAGCCGGCCGCAGCGGCAGCGAACGTGAAGAAGAACTGGTCGAAGGACTGGGCCGGCTACGCCTCGTCTGGCGGAACCCTCTACGCCTCGCCGCTGATGGCGAGCGTCAAGGGCTTCATCTGGTACTCCCCGGCGAAATTCAAGGAGTGGGGCGTCGAAGTCCCGAAGACCTACGCTGAGCTTCTCACCCTGACGAAGACCATCCAGGCGAAGACCGGCAAGGCCCCATGGTGCGCTGGCTTCGGCTCGGACGCAGCAACGGGCTGGCCCGGAACCGACTGGGTCGAGGACCTCGTACTTCGCCAGGCTGGCGCTGCAACCTACGACAAGTGGGTCACTCACAAGATCCCGTTCACCGACCCGGCCATCAAGAAGGCCTTCGACTCGGTGGGCGAAATCCTCAAGAACCCGGCCTACGTGAACGCCGGACTCGGTGACGTGAAGTCGATCAACTCCACGCCGTTCGGTGACATCGCTCGGGTCGTCGGAAATGGCCAGTGCGCGATGACCCACCAGGCATCCTTCTTCGACGGATTCATCCAGGACCCGAAGAACGGGAATGCCACGGTCGGACCGGACAAGCAGATCTGGGCCTTCATTACCCCGCCCGTCGATGCCAGCGCAGGTCCGGCCGTCACCGGTGGTGGCGAGATGGTCGCCGCGTTCTCCAATGACGCGGACACCCAGAAGGTGCAGGCATACCTGTCGAGTGCCGAATGGGCGAACAGCCGCGTCAAGCTCGGCGGTGTGATCAGCGCCAACAAGGGTCTCGACCCGGCAAGCGCATCCAGCCCGATTCTCCAGTCTGCGATCAAGACGCTCCAGGACCCGAAGACGACGTTCCGTTTCGACGGATCTGACCTGATGCCCGGCGTGGTCGGCGCTGGCTCGTTCTGGACCGGCATGGTCGATTGGATCAACGGCAAGTCGACGGACGAGGTCTTGAAGACCATCGACGCGTCATGGCCGTCCAAATAGAAGACTCCGCAGTTTAGGTAAGGTCCCAGCGCGAAAGGCCGGCAGAGAAAATTCTTTGTCGGCCTTTCCGCACCCATTGCTACGGTGTCTAATCAAGATGCAGGCTCCTGAGTCCACCGACGTACTCGAAAGGGCACAATGTCAGATTTCTTCCGCTGGATAGCGACGCTCCCCGCGTTGGCCCAGGTTCCCCTCGTGGTCGGCGCGTTCGTCGCTGTCGTCGCGGTCATCCTGTTCTTCGTCGAGATCGCCCCGCGATCCGGCCGCCGTTACACGATCATCCGCCTCGCGGTCTGCGTGATCGCTCCGCTCGCCATCTTCATCGCCCTCGGCTCGGTCGGCTGGGCCGCGGCCGTGGCCGCGGTGCTCGGTGGGGTGTTTTTCATCCTCGACTACCGCTCGAAAAAGGGTGTCGGCTATCTCGTCCAGCTCTTCGGATTCCTCGCCCCGGCGATGATCCTGCTCCTGGTCGGCCTCGTCTACCCCACGATCTTGACAACGATCGCTGCATTCCAGAACAGCCGCGGCAACAGGTTCGTCGGTCTGGAGAACTTCCAGTGGATTTTCACGCAGCCGACCGGCATCCGCGTCGTGCTGAACACCATCGTCTGGGTGCTCATCGTCCCGGCCTTCTCGACCGCGATCGGACTCGCGTACGCGGTCTTCATCGACAAGTCGCGCGGCGAGAAGTTCTTTAAGATCCTGGTCTTCATGCCGATGGCGATCTCGTTCGTCGGTGCGTCGATCATCTGGAAGTTCGTCTACACCGCGCGGCCGGCGGGACAGAACCAGATCGGTCTTCTCAACCAGTTGGTCGTGCTCTTCGGGGGCCAGCCCACCGACTTCGTGTCGAATTCCCCGTGGAATACTCTCTTCCTCATCATCGTGCTCGTCTGGATCCAGACCGGATTCGCCATGGTTGTGCTCTCGGCGGCTATCAAGGGCGTGCCGGCCGAGCAACTCGAGGCAGCGGAGCTGGACGGTACCAACGCCTGGCAGCGATTCATCAACGTGACCGTACCGGGTATCCGTTCTACTCTCGTCGTCGTGCTCACCACGATCTCAATCGCGTCTCTCAAGGTCTTCGACATCGTGAGAACGATGACGGCCGGCGCCAACGACACAAGTGTCATCGCCAACGAGATGTATACCCAGTGGAAGGGATTTGAAAACGGTCGATCCGCGGCCTTCGCTCTCGTTCTCTTCGTCCTGGTCTTACCCATCGTCATTTACAACGCACGGCAGATAAAGAAGCAGAGGGAGATCCGATGAGCTCCGTTACACCAATCGACCTACCGATCGATGCAGCAACCCGACGTGCCCTCGGGCGGGGCGAACTCGCGGCAACGCGCAGCGTCACCAAGCGCACCAAGAAACGCCTGACCAGTCGCGGGGCGACCATCGCGTCGCTCGTCATCGCCCTCGTCTGGACGGTCCCCACCTTCGGACTCTTTATCTCCTCGATCCGTCCGGCCGCCCTGATCAACACCACCGGCTGGTGGACCATCTTCCAAAACCCCGGGCTCACCTTCGACAACTACTCCCAGGTTCTGAAGGCCGGCAACAGCCAGCTGAACCTCGGACAGGCGTTCATCAACTCGATCGCCATCACGCTGCCGGCGACGCTCATCCCTCTCATCATCGCGAGCCTTGCGGCCTACGGATTCGCGTGGATCAACTTCCGCGGCAAGAACTGGATGTTCATCGGGGTGTTCGCGCTCCAAATCGTCCCCCTGCAGATGGCGCTCGTCCCGCTGCTCAGCCTGTTCTCTCGCGGGCTGGTCGTCGGCGGTGTGCAGATCTTCGACGGATTGAATGCGAGCGGGTCGTATACCCAGGTCTGGATCGCGCACACGATCTTCGGACTCCCACTCGTGATTTTCCTTCTTCACAATTTCATTGCGGAGCTTCCCGCGGAACTGATCGAGGCAGCGCGCGTGGATGGGGCGGGGCACGGGCAGATCTTCTTCAGGATCGTGCTCCCGCTCACCATGCCGGCGATTGCGTCGATTGCGATCTTCCAGTTCCTCTGGGTCTGGAACGACCTGCTGGTGGCACTGGTCTTCGCTGACGGTCAGGTGGCCCCGATGACGAAGTTGCTCGCGGAGATCACCGGTGGACGCGGCCAGGACTGGCAGCTTCTCACCTCGGGAGCATTCATCTCCATCCTCGTTCCGCTGATCGTGTTCTTCGCGCTGCAGCGGTTCTTCGTGCGCGGCCTGCTCGCGGGCAGCACCAAGGGCTGAGGCATCCGCTGGCTCCCACCCCGTGGTGGCGGGGGATAGGACGTCGCGGCGGGAGTGCTAACTCCCGCCGCGGTCCCGTCGGGCCGCCATAGCGCGTCATGTCTCCCGCCGCGAGTGGGTTGCGCCGAGGGCGAATTCGCAGGGGAGTATCGGCGCCCATGCGTAAGGTGAACGAGTGAGCGGAATGCGTGGCGGTAGCACCCCGGTGGGGCGCATGGGTAAGCAGCGCACCCGCATCAGCGGGTCCGATCCGGATGCCCAGAAGGCGGAGAATGCGGATGCCCCGCGCATCCCCGACCTGCTGGTCCGCATCGCGCAGCTGTTCCAGCCGCACCGTCGGGCGCTCGGTGTCACGGCGGTGCTGGTGATCATCAGCGCCGGACTCTCCGTGCTGCCTCCACTTCTCACCCGCCAGGCCTTCGACGTGGGACTCTTCCCGGCATCGGGCCGACCGAATTTTCCCGTTCTGCTCGAGGTTGTCGGGCTCATGATCGTGATCTACGTCACCTCCGCGGGACTCGGGGTCTGGCAGACTTTCCTCACCGCCACTGTCGGCAACACGGTGATGGGCGCGCTGCGGGTGCGGCTGTTCGGGCACCTGCAGAAGCTGGAGCTCGCATTCTTCACGCGAACCAAGACCGGCATCATCCAGTCCCGCCTGCAAAACGACGTCGGCGGTGTCTCGAGCGTTCTCACCAACACCGTGGCGAGCGTGCTGGGCAACACGGTGACAGTCGCGGCGGCCTTTGTGAGCATGCTGGTGCTGTCCTGGCAGCTCACGATCGTGGCAGTGATCCTGATGCCGATCCTCGTGATCGCCCAACGCCGCGTCGGCCGGGTGCGCGCGAAGATCGCCACCAAGACCCAGGAGTCGCTCAGCGACATGACCGCGATCACCCAGGAGACCCTGTCGGTGTCGGGCATCCTACTGGCCAAGAGCTTCAACCAGCAGGGCACGGAGGTCGCACGGTACAGCGACGAGAACGACAACCAGGTCCGCCTGCAAGTGCGCGAGCAGATGAGCGGCCAGTGGTTCTTCGCGATGGTGCAGATCTTCCTCGCCATCATCCCGGCAGTGATCTACATCTGCGCCGCCTGGCTGCTCTTCCACAGCGTCGCGGTCACCGCCGGCACGATCGTGGCCTTCACCACAGTGCAGGCACGGCTCATGTGGCCGCTTCTCGGACTCATGCGGGTGGCTCTCGACCTCCAGACCTCGCAGGCGCTGTTCTCGCGCATCTTCGAATACCTCGACCTGCATCCCGCGATCTCGGATGCCCCGAATGCACACCCCGTCGATCCGGCTGAACTCGGCAGCGTGCGATTCGACGACGTGGTCTTCGCCTACCCCGACTCCGGAGTGGGCACGCCTCCGACCCTCAAGGGAGTTTCTTTCGCGATCGAACCGGGGCAGTTCGCCGCCTTCGTCGGGCCGTCGGGAGCGGGCAAGACCACGGTGTCCTACCTGATTCCCCGGTTCCACGACGTGACCGGCGGCCGCATCCTGTTCTCCGGGGATGACGTGCGCGAGCTCGAGCAGGATTCCCTGGTGGCCAACATCGGCATCGTCAGCCAGGAGACCTACCTCTTCCACGCCACGATTGCGGAAAACCTGCGCTACGCGAAGCCGAGCGCCACGGATGCCGAACTCGAGCAGGCGGCGCGGGCCGCGAACATCCACGACACCATCGTGTCGTTTCCCTTGGCCTACGACACGGTCGTCGGCGAGCGCGGATACCGCCTGAGCGGTGGCGAGAAACAGCGCATCGCCATCGCGCGGGTGCTGCTCAAGGACCCGCGGGTTCTCATCCTCGACGAGGCCACGAGTGCTCTGGACTCGCTCTCCGAACGGATCGTGCAGGATGCCCTCGACATAGCTTCGGCCGGCCGCACAACGATCGCGATCGCGCATCGCCTCTCGACGATTGTCGGCGCGGATGTGATCTTCGTGGTCGATGCCGGGCGCATCGTGGAACGGGGTAGCCATACCGACCTCACTGCGCTCGGGGGCGTGTACGCGCGCCTCTACGCACAGCAGGTGACCCAGCACTAGTGGCTACCCCAACTTCGCCTGACCCCCGCTGGTAGATTGGCGACACTATGAAGTTCGCCAACAGCGTGATCGACCTCGTCGGAAACACTCCCCTCGTCAAGCTCAATCGGGTCACGGATGGCATCGCCGCCACCGTGCTCGTGAAGGTGGAGTATCTCAACCCCGGCGGGTCATCGAAAGACCGCATTGCCACCCGCATCATCGACGCCGCAGAGCGGGACGGGTTCCTGAAGCCCGGTGGCACCATCGTCGAACCCACCTCGGGTAACACCGGCATCGGGCTCGCCCTGGTAGCCCAGCAGCGTGGCTACCGCTGCCTCTTCGTGCTGCCCGACAAGGTGGGCGAGGAGAAGCGCAACGTGCTGCTGGCCTACGGCGCCGAGATCGTCGTGACCCCCACCGCTGTCGCGCCGGACAGCCCGGAGTCCTACTATTCGGTCTCGGATCGGTTGGCCCGCGAGATCCCCGGGGCCTTCAAGCCCAACCAATATGCGAACCCCAACGGACCGCTGAGCCACTACGAGACCACGGGACCGGAGATCTGGCGCGACACCGAGGGCGAGATCACCCACTTCGTCGCGGGAGTGGGCACGGGCGGCACGATCAGCGGCGTGGGCAAGTACCTCAAGGAGGTCTCGGGCGGCGCGGTCACCATCATCGGCGCCGACCCGGAAGGATCCGTCTACTCCGGCGGCACCGGCCGTCCCTACCTGGTCGAGGGTGTCGGTGAGGACTTCTGGCCGCAAGCCTATGACGGATCCGTCGTCGACGAGATCATCGCCTCATCCGACGCCGAATCCTTCGAGATGACCCGGCGCCTCGCCCGTGAGGAGGGATTGCTCGTCGGGGGGTCGAGCGGTATGGCCGTGGCATCCGCCCTCAAAGCCGCGCGCACGCTGCCCGCGGAGGCGGTGATGGTGATCCTGCTCCCGGACGGTGGCCGCGGGTACCTGAACAAGGTCTTCAGCGAAAAGTGGATGCAGTCCTATGGCTTCACGCAGGTCTCTGACGAAACGACGGTCGCCGATGTCGTCGGCCACAAGACCGGGTCGCTGCCCGCTCTCGTGCACGTGCATCCCTCGGACACGGTGCGCGACGCCATCCAGATCATGACCAAGTACGGTGTCTCGCAGCTGCCGGTGCTGTCGGCCGAGCCGCCGGTCGTCATCGGCGAGGTGGTCGGGGCGATCGAGGAGAAGACCCTGCTCGAGCAGGTGTTCAGCGGTGACGCGAGCATGACCGATCCGGTCGGGAAATTTATCGGCGACCCACTCGGTTTGATAGGTGTGCACGAAGCAGTCAGTGCCGCGCGTGCCGCTTTCGGCACAGCGGATGCCCTGCTCGTCACCGAGGACGGGAAGCCAATCGCTGTCGTCACGCGGCACGATCTGCTCACCTTCCTCTCCGACTGACTTTTCGCCAGAGACAAGTCTCTGCAACAGAAAAGCCCCTGCAACAGAAAAGACCATCGTGACCGACTTCTCCACCCGCGCCATCCACTCGGGCCAGGCCTTCGACCCGAGCACCGGCTCGGTCATTCCCCCGATCTACCAGACCTCCACCTTCGTCCAAAAGAGTGTCGGCGAGCTCCGTGGCGGATATGAGTACGCGCGCAGCGCCAACCCCACCCGGGACTCCCTGCAGCAACTCGTGGCCGATCTCGAGGGGGCGAAGCACGGGTTCAGCTTCGCCTCTGGCCTCGCCGGGGAAGATACTCTCTTGCGGTCGATCCTCGTGCCGGGCGACCACGTGATCATGGGTAATGACGTCTACGGTGGAACGCACCGGCTGGTCAACCGGGTCTTCGTGCCCTGGGGTATCGCGCTCGACACCGTGGAGATGACCGACCTCGACGCGGTGCGCGCGTCGATCCGTCCGAACACCCGGGTGCTCTGGGTGGAGACGCCGAGCAACCCGCTGATGAAGATCAGCGACATCGCCGCGCTCGTGGAGATCGGGCACGCCGCCGGAGTCATCGTGGTCGTGGACAACACTTTCGCGTCTCCGTATCTGCAAAATCCTCTCTCTTTCGGGGCGGATGTCGTCACGCACTCGACCACCAAGTACCTCGGCGGTCACTCCGACGTGCTCGGCGGCGCCGTCGTGCTGAACGACGACCAACTCGCCGAGAAGCTCGGCTTCCTTCAGTTCGCCATCGGACCGGTCTCCGGCCCGATGGATGCCTGGCTCACCGTGCGTGGCATCAAGACACTCGCCGTGCGCATGGAGCGCCATTCCTCGAACGCGCAAGCGATCGCGGAGGCTCTGGTGGGGCATCCCGCGATCGAGCGCGTGTACTATCCGGGCCTCGCCGACCACCCGGGCCACGAGCTCGCCGCTCGCCAGATGCGGGGGTTCGGAGGAATGCTCTCGGTCGCACTGACCGGGGGCCCAGCTGCTGCGCGAGCCTTCGCCGAGTCGACCGAGCTGTTCCAGCTGGCGGAGTCGCTCGGGGGCGTCGAGTCGCTGATCGGTTATCCGACGGAGATGACCCACGCCTCGGTGCGCGGAACCGCGCTGGCCGTGCCGGAGAACCTGGTGCGGCTCTCGGTCGGAATTGAAGGCGTCGACGACCTCCTGGCGGACGTCCACGGTGCACTCGATCGAGTGGCGGCGGCTGGGACGCACGCATATCCGGTTCATAGCCAGACCATTGGGCGGGTCGAGTAGGTCGCGCGCCAACCCGCTGGTCGAGTAGGTCGCGCGCTAACCCGCTGGTCGAGTGGGTCGCGCGCTAACCCGCTGGTCGAGTGGGTCGCCCGCTAACCCGCTGGTCGAGTAGGTCGCGCTAGCGACCGTATCGAGACCCGATGTCCAGTCGTGCACGCTTTCGTCGGGCGTGATGTCGGGGAGGGGCGGTCGTGTTCGACACCGGCTGGAGCCGGCTGCTTGGTCCGCCGGGGCGCACAACTTGCGCCGTTCCTCGCCGAGGACGGTGCAGCACGCCTCGCCGAGCAGGGGTGACCCTCGTCGGAATCGACTTACTCACCGTTGAGGATGTCGAGGCGGGGGGCGGGTCGAACGACCAGCCCATTCGCTGCTGCGCGCAGTGGGCATCCACGCGGTCGAGCACTTCACTCCGCTTCACGAACTGCCCGAACCAGGGGCGATGATCACCCTGTTCCCTCCGAAGATCCAGGGCCGCGGCGCCTTTCCCGTGAGGGCCTTCGCACGAATCTCCTGCGTCGCGCCGACAGCGGGGCGTCGTGGGTCATAATGGTGTCGCCGTGCGGCGTTTTCGTGTGCGCGCCCCGATATCGACGAAGCCGGATACCCCGTCCATGGAACCATTGAAGGTTCGCGCCCCCAGCATCCGCGATGTCGCGCGGATCGCGGGGGTGTCGTACCAGACGGTTTCGCGCGCACTGAACAACTCCGAGAACATCCGGTCGTCGACCAAGGACCGCGTGCTCGAAGTGATCGCTCAACTCGGCTATCGACCGAACCAGGCCGCGCGTGCTCTCGTCACGAGTCGTTCGCGAACCCTTGGGGTGCTCACTTCGCAGGTCGCCAACTATGGTCCGGCGACCAGCCTCGCGGCGATCGAGGATGCCGCCCGCGATGCCGGCTACCTGATCACGACGACGAGCCTCGCGGCCACCGACTCGGAAGCCATCCACGATCGCCTCGAATATCTGCTGAGCCAGGCGATCGAAGGACTGGTCGTCATCTCCCCCCAGATGCGCGTCTTCAACGCCATCCGCGATCTCGACATCAGGCTGCCGCTCGTCACACTCGACTCGACCGGTCGCGATGGCCAGCACAGCCTCTCGGTCGACCAGACCTCCGGCGCGCGACTGGCCACCCGGCACCTCATCGAACTCGGTCATCGCAAGATCCTGCACCTCGGCGGTCCGCAGGATTGGATCGAGGCAGAGGCGCGGATGACGGGATTCCTCGACGAGCTGATCGAAGCGGATCTCGACGTGCGCGCCCCGATCCTCGGCGACTGGACCGCCGATTTCGGCTACACCGTTGGCCGAGAACTCGCGCGATATCATGACTTCACCGCCATTTTCGCCGCTAATGACCAGATGGCGCTCGGCCTGATCCACGCGTTCCGGGACGCGGGGCTGGATGTTCCGGGCGACATCAGTGTCGTCGGGTTCGACGACGTGCCGGATGCCGCCCACTACTGGCCACCACTCACCACGGTGAGGCAGGACTTCGCCGAGATTGGGCGGCGGTCGGTGGCTATGCTCCTCGCGGAACTGGACGGCCAGTCGATCCCGGGACATGAACCGATCCTGCCCGAACTCATTGTTCGCCACTCGACCTGTCCACCCCGCCTCTAGCCCGCCTCATCTGCCGCAGCGCGGTCTCCGATCGCGTCCGCAGGAATATGACCGCGCTCATCGGTTAATAACGTTTGCGTTAACTTCTTGACCACAAGACACGGCATGATGCACCCTCGTATTTATGCCAGCACCATCGCAGTCGCTCCCAGGGGGCGCCCGGAATCCTGGATCGCAGTCGGCGCTGCGGGAACTAAACCAGAAGCGGGTCATCGACACCCTGCTAGGAAGCGGTCCACTCACCCAGGCCGAGCTGGCCAGGCAGACGGGACTCTCGACGGCAACGGTCTCCAACATCGTCAAGACCATGGCAGCGAATGGATCGATCGAAACCGAGCCGACGACGAGCTCGGGGCGTCGCGCGCTTCTCGTGCGGCTCTCCAACAACGGCGCCGTCGCCGTGGGTATCGACTTCGGCCGTCGCCACCTGCGAATCGTGCTCGTCACCCTCGGATTCACTGTAGTCGAGGAGCAGTTCGTGGAGCTTCGGATCGGTCATCGGGCGGAAGAGAGCATCGATCGCGCGTCACAATTGCTTGCCAAAATGCTCGAGGATCACGACATCGCGCCCTCGGCCGTGCTCGGTGTCGGTGTGGGTATCCCCGGACCGATCGACCGGCGCACCGGCACGGTGGTGCAGGGTGCGATCCTGCCTGAGTGGGTAGGTATTCATCTGCACGACCTCGAGAAACGCCTGCATTTTCCGGTGGTTTTTGATAACGACGCCAACCTGGGCGCGCTGGCGGAAGTCACCTGGGGACCGCATAACACCGTGGACAACCTGGTGTTTGTCAAGATCGGCAGCGGCATCGGTGCCGGTCTCATCCTCGCCGGCCACCCGTTTTCGGGGAGCCTTGGCATCACCGGTGAGATCGGGCACGAGACAATCACCGACAATGGGGTCGTGTGCCACTGCGGCAATCGTGGATGCCTCGAAACCGTCGCATCCACTTCGGTGATGATGGCGTTGCTCGGCACCCGTGCTCCGGTTTCGACTGCCGACATCGTGCAGAACGCCATCGCGGGCGACGCGGCAACACTGCGCGTTCTGGAGGACGCGGGCACAGCAATCGGCCGTGCGCTGGCGAGCATCGCGAACCTCATCAATCCAGAGGTGATCGTGATTGGCGGGCCGCTCGCCGGTCTCGGGCAGATCCTGCTCGCGCCGATCAAGCGCGGACTATTGCGTCACGCGGTGCCGAGC
>JBBRDX010000003.1:0-49907 GCA_038203515.1 Actinomycetales bacterium
CGGCAATAATCACCGACCGCGGGCTGGACATCGATGGAACACCCTCGGTGTCGGAGAAAAACACGAGCTGGATCGGTTCGTCGACGGTCGTGCCCGGGGTGAGGTGAATGAATGCTCCGTCCTCGGCGAAGACGTCGTTGAAAGCGGCGAAAGCATGATGCTCTCCCGGTGTGTGCGAATAGAACTGTTCGAGGCGGTCCGGACTCCCAGCCAGGACCGAGGCCAGGGTCGTGACGACGGCGCCGGCCGGTAACCCGGTCAATCGAGAGAATTCAGCGGAGAAATGTCCGTTGACGAAGACCAGGCGGGGGCCGCCGAGATCGATCGAGGCTGTGCTGATGAGGTCTGCGGTCACCCGCGGGCCCGACCCGGCGATGGCAGCCTCGAAGGGTACGGCCAGGATCGGGTCCAGCCCGGTATATTTCCAGTCCTCGTCTTTGCGGGACGGAAAGCCGTGCGTCCCGACCCATTCGAGAGCGTTCAACCGCGCCTCGGCGAGCCAGCCCGGATCCCCACCATCACGCTTTGGCTTCAGGTCTGCGAGCACACCCCCAGCAGAGCGCACCGGAACCTTCACCGCAGTCATACGGTCACCCCGACCTGTGCCGCACGCTCCGAGCGAGGCGTCAGGCCCGCATACCCGTTGGCTTCGAGCTCGAGGGCGAGGTCCTTATCGCCGGAATGCACGATTTGGCCTGCTGCCATGACATGCACGTAGTCGGGAACGATGTAGTCCAACAGCCGCTGGTGGTGCGTGATGACCAGCATTGCCCGGCCCTCACTGCGGAGGGCATTCACGCCGTTCGCCACGACTCGCAGCGCATCGATGTCCAAGCCGGAGTCCGTTTCATCGAGGATCGCGAGTTTGGGCTCCAGAATCGCCATCTGCAAAATCTCGTTCCGCTTCTTCTCTCCGCCGGAGAATCCTTCGTTGACCGACCGACTCATAAAGGTCTGGTCCATCTCGACGAGCTTCATGCGCTCCTGGGCCAGGGAAAGAAAGTCCACCGGGTCCAGCTCGTCCTGCCCGCGCTGGCGGCGCAGGGAGTTCAGGGCCGTCCGCATGAAGTACATGTTGCCGACGCCGGGAATTTCGACCGGATGCTGGAAGGCCAGAAAAACGCCCGCCGCGGCGCGCTCTTCGGGGGAGAGCGCGAGCAGGTCCTGGCCTTCGTACTGCACGCTGCCGGAGACTTCGTAGCCGTCGCGGCCGATCAGCACACTGGCGAGGGTGCTCTTGCCCGACCCGTTCGGCCCCATGATGGCGTGCACCTCACCCGCCTTCAGGTCAAGATTCACTCCCCGCAAGATCTCCTTGTTATCGATACTGGCATGCAGTTCCTTGATTTTCAGCATTAGCCGACGCTTCCTTCCAGGCTCACGGTCAACAATTTTTGGGCTTCGACGGCGAACTCCATCGGGAGCATTTTGAATACCTCGCGGCAGAATCCGTTCACGATCATCGATACGGCCTCTTCCTCCGGAATGCCGCGCTGGCGGCAGTACAGCAGTTGTTCTTCGCCGATTTTGGAGGTGGATGCCTCGTGTTCGACCTGTCCGGTCTGGTTCTTCACGTCGATATACGGGAGGGTATGGGCCCCGCTGTCTTTGCCGATCAACAGTGAGTCGCACTGGGTGAAGTTCCGGGCTCCGGCAGCCGAGTGCCGCATGTCCACCAGCCCCCGGTAGGTGTTCTGGCCGTGACCGGCCGAAATCGCCTTGGAGATGATGGTGCTCTTGGTGTTCTTGCCGATGTGCACCATCTTGCTGCCGGTATCCGCCTGCTGGCGTCTCGCAGTCAGGGCCACAGAGTAGAACTCGCCGACCGAGTTGTCACCCTTCAGGATGACGCCAGGATACTTCCAGGTGATTGCCGATCCGGTTTCGACCTGAGTCCACGAAATCTTCGAGTTGCGGCCGGAGGCCATACCCCGCTTGGTGACGAAATTGTAGACGCCGCCATTGCCATCCGCATCTCCCGGATACCAGTTCTGCACGGTCGAGTATTTGATCTGGGCGTCATCGAGGGCCACCAGTTCGACCACGGCGGCGTGCAGCTGGTTCTTGTCCCTCACCGGCGCGGTGCAGCCCTCGAGGTAACTCACATACGCACCCTCCTCGGCGATGATCAGGGTGCGCTCGAACTGACCGGTGTCTGCGGCGTTGATGCGGAAGTAGGTGGACAGTTCCATCGGGCAGTGCACGCCCTTGGGGATGTAGCAGAACGACCCGTCGGTGAACACCGCAGAGTTCAGGCAGGCAAAGAAGTTGTCGTTGTACGGGACCACCGAGCCGAGGTATCGCCGCACCAGCTCCGGGTGGTTCTGAACGGCCTCGGAGAAGGAGCAGAAGATCACACCGACCTCGGCCAGCTTCTCCTTGAAGGTCGTAGCGACCGACACCGAATCGACGATCGCGTCCACGGCGACGCCGCTCAGACGCTTCTGCTCACCGAGAGAGATTCCGAGCTTGTCGAACATCTCCCGCAGTTCCGGATCGACCTCATCCATGCTCGACACTTTCTTTTTCGGCCGGGGATCGGCGTAGTAGATGATGTCTTGATAGTCGACGGGCCCGTAAGAGACGTGCTGCCAGGTGGGAGCCGTCAGCGTGGTCCAGTGCCGATATGCCTTCAGACGCCACTCGAGGAGCCAATCCGGCTCGTTCTTCTTGGCCGAGATCAACCTGATGATGTCCTCGTTGAGCCCTCGGGGGGCAACGTCGGTTTCGAGATCTGTGACAAACCCGTATTGGTATTCCTGATTGGCGAGCTCACGGACCTCATCTGAAATCCCGGTCGTCGTTGTGGGTGCACTCATCTTTGTCTCCATGTCAGTTGCTGTCAGTTGGTCTCGGGCGGTGTCTCGGTCAGTGCTCCTGCCGGGGTAGAGCGGCGACCAGTGGGTGGTCTCCGGATATTTGACCGATCTTGGCCGCCCCGCCGGGTGAGCCCACCTCATCGAAGAACTCCACGTTTGCCGTGTAATAGTCGGACCATTGCTCCGGCACATCATCTTCGTAATAGATCGCCTCGACCGGGCACACCGGTTCACAGGCACCGCAGTCGATGCACTCATCGGGGTGGATGTAGAGCATTCGATCACCCTCGTAGATGCAGTCGACCGGGCATTCATCGATACATGCCTTGTCCTTGACATCTACGCACGGCAGCGCGATGACATACGTCACGATGCGCCTCCTTCTCGTTCGGCTGAAAGCAGGTCCCGCGAGGTGGTCCCTGAGGCGGGTGCCGTCACGCCAAACATCGCCGGTACACGGTCGAGAGCGCCCAGCAGCGCCTCGACCTCAGCACAGGTGTTGTATATCGCGAAGCTGGCTCGCGTCGTCGCCGGCACGTTCATCCGCTGATGCAGCGGCCCGGCGCAATGGTGACCGACCCGAACGGCGATCCCGGCATCGTCGAGGATCTGGCTGACATCGTGCGGGTGGACACCGTCGACCACGAAGGAGACAGCACCGGAACGGTCGCGACCGTCGGCCGGCCCGATGACCCGGACCCAGGGACGTTTCGCGAGACCGGCGAGCAGGGCCTCGGTGAGGGCGTGCTCATGGGCGGTCACCCGCCCCATGCCCACGGCGGTCAGGTAGTCGCAGGCTGCGGCAAGGCCCACGGCCTGGGCCGCGACCGGGACACCCGCTTCGAAGCGCTGCGGCGGAGCGGCGTAGGTCGAGCCCTCCATCCGGACGGTCTCGATCATCGAGCCCCCGGTGAGGAACGGAGGCATGGCCGCCAGAAGGTCATAGCGGCCCCAGAGGACGCCGACCCCCATCGGGCCGAGCATCTTGTGACCGCTGAAAGCCAGAAAATCGACGCCGAGATCGACCACGTCAACAGCGAGGTGCGGCACCGACTGGCAGGCATCCAGCACCGTCAGCGCG
Source organism: Actinomycetales bacterium (assembly GCA_038203515.1). GTDB lineage: Bacteria > Actinomycetota > Actinomycetes > Actinomycetales > Microbacteriaceae > Lacisediminihabitans. The sequence goes on from JBBRDX010000003.1 coordinate 3,901, forward strand.
CCGACCTCCCGCGCCCGAGCGACAACCGCAGCAACGGGATTGATTGTGCCAAGAACGTTGGACACATGGGTGAACGCGACGACCTTGGTGCGGTCGGTGATCACCGTGTCCAGGTCGGCGAGGTCAAGGCGGCCATCATTCGTGACACCGATCCAGCGCAGGGTGGCACCCGTGCGCCGGGCGAGCTCCTGCCATGGAATGAGGTTGGCGTGATGCTCCATCTCGGTGATCACGATCTCGTCGCCTTCGCCGAGAGTGAGTCGCGCAGCGATAGCGGGGTCGACACCGTCCATGGCCCCGGCAGCCGCAGCATTGCTGAACGCATAGGTCACGAGGTTGAGGGCTTCGGTGGCGTTCTTGGTGAACACGACCTCTTGGGCCTGCGCGCCGATGAAATGGGCCACCGTCTCACGGGCGGACTCGAATGCGTCGGTGGCTTCTTCGGCAAGCTGGTGAGCTCCGCGGTGAACGGCGGAGTTGCGCTGTTCGTAAAATGCGCGCTCGGCATCGAGTACCTGGCGCGGTTTGTGTGACGTCGCCGCTGAGTCGAGGTACACCAAGGGCTGCCCGTTGCGTACGGAGCGGGACAGGATTGCGAAGTCGCCGCGGATGTCAGCCGACTCCTGTGAGGTGAATGCCCTGCCGCTGGCGATATCGGACAGGGTTGTCCCGGTCAGGCCGGGGTGACGCTCGTCACCGGTGCTCAATGAAAAGTCCCGCCATCGGGGGTGGTCGTTCCTGACGGTGCCCTTACCGCAACGGCACCCAAGGGGATGAACGTCGTGCAGACGTGTTCCCCCTGGGCGAGCGTCGTCTGGCGTTGGACCCGAACTCCCAGCATGTGCGAGAATACCTCAGCCTCGGCGTCACAGAACGCCGGGAACTGGGTTGCAACGTGCTGAATCGGGCAATGACCCTGGCACAGCTGTATACCGGCCGTCGGCATGTCCACTCCGACGGGTCGGATGGACGCGGCGAAACCATCGGCGTTCAGTGCGGTGGCCAGTGCCTGCGCGCGGGCGGTGACGTCCGCGCCCGCGATGGCAAGCTGTGCGGCATACCGCGACTCGGACTTTGCGCTGTGTTCGCGGGCGAACTCGTCGACGGCGCCCGCACCGGCATGTTCAGCGAGAAAGCGCAGCGCGGAGGATGCCAGTTCGGCGTAATCACTTTCCATCCCAGCGTGACCGACCTCGGAAAGAATGTATGCCCGGGCAGGCCGCCCACGACTACGACCGCTGGTGGCGGCGGACTCGCTTTCCTCGATGGTGCCATTTTCGGCGAGCAGGTCGAGGTGCCGGCGAACGGCGGCGGGCGTCAGACCCAGGCGCGAAGCGAGGTCGGCAGCGGTGAGGGGGCCATCCTCGGCGATCGTCTGCCGTACCCTGTCCCGGGTGCGCGCCTCATGACCGGTCGATACGGAGTTGGATGAGTCGGCACCGGCGGATGTGCGGCGGTCGGTTATTAACACAACATAACTATGACCTAATTCATCCCTGCTGTCCAATGACGGCTTCATTGCTGTGGCCTGGTGTCGATCGGCTCCTGCTAACGGCACATGCGTCATTTCTTCCACAATATGGAAGGAGACTTTCATTTTTGGTCAGATCCGTGATAGCGTGCAGCCATTCCCGGTCAAGGAAGGACCGCCACAGATGATTCGCAATGACGCGCAAACGCTCGACGACCTCGTGAGCTCCCTGCCACCTGGAAGTGTGATCACCGACCCGGCCAGTATGGACGCCTATCGGTGGGATCGAGCCAATGATCCCACTGCGGGTGTCCCTCTCGCTGTCATCCGTGTCACTTCGACAGAAGAAGTGCAGACGGTGGTGCGGTACGCCGCCGCAACGGGAACGCCTGTCGTCCCGCGCGGCGCCGGCTCGGGTCTCTCCGGGGGGAGCACCGCTGTTCAGGGCGGAATCATCCTCTCCCTGGACCGGATGAAGAGCATCGAGATCGACCCGATTACTCGCACGGCCGTGGCCGGACCGGGCGCGTTCAACGCCGAGGTGAAAGCCGCCGCCGCAGCGCACGGGCTCTGGTATCCACCGGACCCGTCCTCGTACGAGATCTGCTCGATCGGCGGAAACGTCGCTACAAACGCCGGAGGCCTGTGCTGTGTGAAGTACGGTGTCACTACCGACTACGTGCTCGGGCTGACCGTCGTCCTCAGCGACGGCCGGGCTGTCCGGCTCGGAGGGGCACGGCTCAAAGATGTCGCCGGACTCTCACTGACGAAGCTCTTCGTGGGGAGCGAGGGCACCCTCGGGGTGATAACCGAGGTACTGCTACGGCTCATCCCGGAGCAGCGACAGCCGACCACCCTCGTCGCCACGTTCCCAACAATGGACAGCGCGACCGACGCCGTTCTCGCGATTACCCGCTCGATGCGTCCCTCGATGCTCGAGTTCATGGACCGCGTCACGATCAACGCAGTCGAGGATGCTACCCGGATGGGACTGGACCGGGACGCGGCCGCGATGCTCATCGCCCAGTCCGACGAACCAGCCGGACACGCCGCAGTGGAGATTGGTCTCATCGAGGACATCTGCAACCGGAACGGCGCGAGCGAGTGCTACTCCACCGACGACCCCGAAGAGGGCGAAGCGTTCATAGTGGCCAGGCGCATGGCGATCCCGGCCGTGGAGAAGCTCGGCGCGTTGCTCCTGGAGGACGTCGGCGTCCCGCTACCGCGACTCGGCGACCTCGTCTCCGGTATCGAACAGATCAGCAAGAACCGAGACGTCACCATCGCCGTCATCGCCCACGCTGGCGACGGCAACACGCACCCGTTGATCCTGCTGGACCCGACAAACGAAGCGCAGCAGGAGCGCGCACACATCGCCTATGGCGAGGTGATGAGTCTCGCGATACAGCTGGGCGGCACCATCACCGGCGAACACGGCGTCGGTCGGCTGAAGCGCCCCTGGCTGGCCGAATACCTCGGCGAGGACGTCCTCGAACTCAACCACCGAATCAAGAACGCGCTCGACCCCCAGGGCATCCTCAACCCCGGCGCTGTTTTCGAGCACCGCGAAGCATACTGATGACACACCACCTCCAGATCCCGACGATCGCCTACGAGACCGCCGCACGTGCAGTCGCTCTCGCGATCGAAGAAGGTGCCAAGGTCGGCGTACGCGTCTCTGTGACTGTCGTCGATCCGAGTCTCGCTCTCGTGGCATACGGGCGCGCTGACGGCACGACCCCACACAGCGTGGAGACCAGCCGGCGCAAGGCGAATACCGGTGCTTCCATGCGCCGCCCCAGTGCAGTAATGCCTGCCGAACTCGCTGTCTCGCTCGAGCACGCCACCGGAGGCCTGCTAACGAGCGTCGCCGGGGGAGTGCCCCTCGGCTTTGACGGGGTGCATACCGGTGGACTCGGCATCGCAGGAGGCGCACCGCAACAGGATGCCCAAATCGCCGCCGTCGTCCTGGAGGCACTCGGGGCCGACCCTGTTCCGGCGGGCGGATAGCGGGCGGCGGAACCCGCGGCACCACCGCGAGCAGCGCGCCACCTGGACGAGGACGAGGGATGCCTGGCAAAGCCGCACGAGGGCACGCGCTCGACCACACGACAATTCACGGTGACAGACGATAGGAGGTTACAAGATGAAGATCGTAGTTCTGGTGAAAGAAGTGCCTGACACCTATGGGGAACGCCGGCTGAACCTCGAGACCGGGCTCGCTGATCGCGACGCCAACGACCGGGTTCTCGACGAGATCGGCGAACGCGCGACCGAAGTCGCAGTCTCCTACGCCGAGTCCCACCCCGACACCGAGGTGACCGTCCTGACGGTGGGGCCAGAGACGGTTCCGACCACGCTGCGAAAGGCCCTTGCGATGGGCGCCACCAACGGGTTCCACGTGCTGGACGACGCGTTGCGTGGCGCCGATTTGACGCTGACGGCAGAGGCCCTGGCACAAGCGATCGAACGCATCGGCTTCGATCTCATCATCGCAGGCGACATATCCACCGACGGCACCGCGGGCGTAATTCCGGCCATGCTCGCAGAGCGCCTCGGCATCGCCCACGCTACGAGCCTGAACAGCCTCGAGATCTCGGACACGGAAATCGCAGGCGAACGGGAGACCAGCGGCGGCACGATCACCCTCAGCGCCTCGTTGCCCGCCGTCGTCTCGATCACCGAGCGGCTTCCCGACCCTCGCTTCCCGGGCTTCAAGGGCATCATTGCGGCGAAGAAGAAATCCATCGACACCGTCGACCTCGCTGACCTCGGGATCGACGCGGATGCCGATGTCCCCCGCTCGATCATGATCGCCGTCTCGGAGAAGCCCGCCCGTAGCGCGGGCACCAAGATCGTCGACGAAGGCACCGCGGGCCAGCAGCTCGCGGACTACCTCGTCCAGAACCGGCTGGTGTGACATGACGGAACTCGCTGTTGTCCCTGTTCTCGTTCTTCTGGGGATATCACCCACCGGTGAACTCGCCACCAGCGCGGCCGAACTGCTGGGTGCTGCCGCACGCATCGGGACCCCGGTCGCGGTCATCATCGCTGGCCCCGGGCACGGTCAGGATGCCGCAACGGCCGCCGGCGCGGCGGGCGCCCAGCGTGTCCTGTTCGCCGAGACGCCTGATGTGAACTCGGTGTTGACCGCCCAGCTTGTCGACGGACTCGTCACAGCGTACGGACGCGTGAAGCCATCCGCGGTCCTGATCTCCAACACGATTGAGGGCCGCGATGTCGCCGGCCGCTTTGCTGTCCGCACCCAAAATGCGCTTGCCGTGGATGCTGTCGGCATCGACCGCGACGACGGCGGGATCATCGTCCACCACTCCGTGTACGGCGGAGGATACGAGGTGGACTCAGCGGTCACGTTCGGCACCCCGGTCGTCACCATCCGGGAGGGTGGAGTCGAGGACCGCGCCGCAGCAGCGAACCCGACAATCGAATCCTTCGAATGCGTCGGGACCGGCCTGACCGCGGCGAAGATCGTATCCTTCACCCCGGAGCAGGCGAAATCGTCCCGCCCTGGACTTCGTGGCGCAACTCGAGTGGTTTCGGGCGGCCGCGGGGTGGGGTCCGCCAACGACTTCGCCCTGGTCGAACAACTTGCCGATGTCCTCGGGGCCGCCGTGGGAGCCTCCCGAGTTGCCGTCGACTCCGGCTATGTGCCGCATTCGTACCAGGTCGGCCAGACCGGTGTGTGCGTCTCCCCGCAGCTCTACATCGCGCTCGGGATCTCGGGCGCGATTCAACACCGAGCCGGCATGCAGACGGCGGGAACGATCGTCGCGATCAACAAGGACCCCGAAGCGCTGATCTTCGAGATCGCCGACTTTGGGGTGGTCGGTGACCTCTTCACCGTTGTCCCTCAGCTCATCTCGGCCCTGGCCGCGAAGAAGGGATAGTGACCGTGGTGTCCTCCCAGACAGCACGAACCCGACGCCGCGGGCTGCCCCGAGCCAGCGGCGGGCAACCCTGGCCACCCCTCCGTGACGACTCCGCTTCGCTCGACACCCGATACGTCTCCCCACCCGGAGTCTCGGCCACCACCGAAGCCGTCGCATCGGAGGCAGAGAAGGACTCTGTGGCAATCCGTCGCGTTCGCCGCGGATTGCCTCGGGTCGCCGGTTCCCCGCCATCGCCCAGGACTGCTGACGTCGACCCTGGCGCCATGCTTCAACGACGCGGGCTACCGAGGACCTCCGGAGGGGATCCCTGGCCACCGCCGCGAGCCGTGCCCGTCACCGCGACCGCATCGGCGGTCGAAGAGCCGGTCCCCACTCTCACAACACCAGAGCCGACAGACACGCCCGAGACAGGCGCGACTCCAGGGCCGCGTCGTCGCCTGCGCCGAGGCCAACCCCGTGAGCCACAGCGCGAACGGCGCCGCTACCGCGGCCGAACCCTCCCACACTGGGCGGGCATCGGAGTCATCGTAGGAGTTGGCCTCCTCGTGCTCGGAGCAGTTGCCGTACTGCTCGTGCGATGGCTGCTGGCCGGTGAGCCCCTGCAGAGCTTCCTCACCGACTACCCGGGTGAAGTTCCGCTGCCCGAATCGGCACCCGTTGGCCTCCCGTGGTGGCTGGGCTGGGCCCACTTCTTCAACGTGTTCCTGATGGTGCTCATCATCCGCTCGGGCTTCCAGATTCGCACTGAGAAGCGACCGACCGCCTTCTGGACGCCCAGGTGGAACCCACAGCGCAAGATCAGCCTGACGATCTGGTTCCACCAGTCCCTCGACCTGCTGTGGCTCCTGAACGGCGCGATCTACCTGCTGCTGCTGTTCATCACCGGGCAGTGGGTGCGGATCGTGCCGACCAGCTGGGAGGTGTTTCCCAACGCCCTCTCGGCGGGGCTGCAATACGTGTCGCTTGACTGGCCCACCGAGAACGGCTGGGTCAACTACAACAGCCTGCAACAGCTGACCTACTTCGCCACCGTGTTCCTCGCCGCACCCTTGGCGGCCGCGACGGGAGTGCGGATGTCGGGCCTGTGGCCGAAGAACGCTCCGAGGCTGAACAGGGTCTACCCGATCGAACTGGCCCGCGCGATCCACTTCCCGGTGATGCTCTACTTCGTGGTCTTCATCATCTTCCACGTCACTCTCGTTCTCGCCACCGGTGCACTGCGAAACCTGAATCACATGTATGCCGGACAGGACGTCGTCAACTGGACCGGCTTCTGGATCTTCGCCGGCTCATTCCTCGTGATTGCCGGCAGCATTTTCGCCGCGCGACCGGTCGTCGTCGCTCCCTTCGCATTCCTGTTCGGTCGCGTGCGGTGCTAGCACGCACGGCGCAGCACGAGAACATTCTGAACACTGGCGGATGGGTCCCTGGCCAGGTCCGGAGTCCTTTGACAGCACATCAACGGCCCAACTCTCCTCGACGATCAGAGGGGCCAGTCGAAGTCACCCCACTGACGCCAGGGGAGCGTTGCCGGGAGTGACGAAGACCTCCGGAATCGAATTGAGTCTCGTAACCCACTTCGATACCGGAGGTCTTAGCTATCTCAGCTCACGTCACGCTGATCGCAAAGTGCCGGGGAACTACCGCACCGTCGCCGAGCCTCCCGCCCTTTCCGGGATCAGGAACCTGACGGAACCATCCAGGAGAGCACGCCGGTCTGCAGCACGACCAGGATCGTGATGAATGCGAGCAACCCGAGGCTCCAGCCGAGCAGCTTGCGGAGAAGGATGCTTTCGGCACCCTCCATGCCGATGGCGGCTGCGGCGACGGCAAGATTCTGTACTGAAAGCATTTTGCCGATCACGCCGCCTGCGGAATTGGCGGACGCCATCAGCACCGGCGAGAGGCCCGTCTGAGTGGCGGCTGCGACCTGCAACTGCCCGAAAAGCGAATTGGACGAGGTGTCAGAGCCAGTCAAGGCGACGCCGATCCAGCCGATCAGCGGGGAGAGCAAGGCGAAGAAGCCGCCCGCCGAAGCGAGAGCGACGCCCATCGTGCTGGCCTGTCCAGAGAGATTCATGACGAATGAGAGGGCGAGTACGGCGGTGACGGTGACGACGGTCCAGCGCAACTGGATCAGGGTCTCGCGGTAGATGCGCAGCCCCTCGCGAGGTGTGATCTTGTAGGTGGCCATAGTGACTATTCCAGAGAGAAGGAGCAGGGTGCCGGTGGCCTTGAGGTGGTCGAGCTTGAACATCTGGGCGGCAACCGGACGGCCGGATGGGTCAGTCACGTTCAGTCCCGGCCACTGGAAGGTGACGCTGCCTGCCACGGCGAGCCAGGCCTTCACCGGCGGTACCTGGGCGATGGCGAAGATCACCGTGAGGATCAGATACGGGGCGATGGACATCCAGATACTCCGCACAGATGGGCGCGCAGTGTTCATCGGGATAGCTCCCACCGCGGGGGAAGCCGCACCGGGGGTTCCCCAATTGCGCCTGGGCACTCCGGCATCCTTATCGGGCGTGCTGTAGGCGAGCTGGGCTTCGACGGTGGCGAGGGCAACAGCCGAGTCCTCGGACGCGCCGATGATCGCGCTCGGCTTCCAGAAGCGCAGCATGACCAGGATCGCCAGCACCGTTGTGAGGGCGGCGACGACATCGGTCAGCTCCACGACGAAGAAGTTGGAGGCGAGGAACTGCGTGGCGCCGAAGACCAGGCCAGCCACGATGGCCACCGGCCAGGTCTGCCTGACGCCACGTTTGCCGTCGACGATGAAGACCAGCAGCAGCGGCACGATCACGGCGAGGAACGGTGTCTGACGGCCGACCATCGAGGCGAGGTCATGCAGGGGCAGTCCCGTGACACCGCTCAATGCGGTGATTGGCACGGCCATAGCGCCGAACGCGACAGGGGCAGTGTTGGCCAGCAACGAAGCCATCGCGGCCTTCAGCGGCTTCATCCCCACGGCGATGAGCATCGCTGCGGAAATGGCCACTGGTGCGCCGAAGCCGGCCAGTGCCTCCATCAGCGCCCCGAAACAGAAGGCGATCAGGATCGCCAAGATCCGATGGTCGTTGGTGATGGAACCAAGCGCCCGGCCGAGAACCTCAAACCATTTTGTGGCAACCGTCAGCTTATAGAGCCACAGGGCGTTGACGAGGATCCAGAGAATCGGAATGAGCCCGTAGAGGGCCCCGGCCGCAGTCGCGCTGAGCATCTGGCCGAGTGGCATCTGCCAGCCGACGACCGCCAGCACCATCGACAGCAGCAGGCTGGCCAAGGCTGCCTTGGGCGCCTTGACGCGAAAGACGCCGAGCAGGATGAACAGCAGCAGGAGGGGAAGAGCGGCGCAGATGGCAGAGAGGGCCAGGGAGCCCAATAGTGGGTCGGTGATCTGTTTGAACGTGTTCACGAAAACTCCTTCGTTTTGTGCGTTGACATGACGGTGCAATTGCACCCGATCAGGTTCTCCTTACTGCGAGCGGGGGCTGTCCGCCAGCGTGAACTGTGACGGGATTCTGGGCTGGTGGCCCATCGGGTGCATAGTGGCGGCCGATCCGCTGGCCGAGCTGCTCAAGAAGCGGACCCGCTTCGGCCATGCTGATGGCGGGATCGGGCTCCAATTCAGTGAGCGGGTAGATGTGCTGGAACCCGGCCAGGAGCGCTTCGCTCGGCTCGAGGGTGGTTCGGCCGCAGACAGCGATGACGGGGATTCCTGCTCGGGTCGCGGCGCGCGCGACGCCGACCGGGGCCTTGCCGGCGAGGCTTTGATGGTCGAGGCTTCCTTCTCCGGTGATGACCAGGTCTGCTCCGGCAAGGCGCCTATCCAGCTCGATGAACTCCAGGACGACGTCGATGCCGGGTCGACGGATGGCTCCGAGGACGGCGAGGGCGGCGTAGCCCACTCCACCTGCGGCACCCGCGCCAGCCTCGTTAGCAGCATCATTGGCCCGCGCACCGATGGTCTCGCCGAGGACCGAGACGAAGTGTGTGAGCCCAGCTTCGAGGCGAAGGATGTCGGCGGGGGAGGCGCCCTTTTGAGGGCCGAAGACTGTTGCGGCCCCGTGCGCGCCGAGGAGGGGATTGTCCACGTCGCTGGCGAGCACGATGTTCGTCTCCTTCAGGCGGTCGTCCAGCCCTGACAGGTCGATGCGATCCAATCCGATGAGAAAAGCGCCGCCGTCCGGGATCTCGGCTCCGTCGGCGTGGAGGAAATGCGAGTCGAGGAAGCGGGCGCCGAGTCCGCGGAGCATCCCGGATCCGCCGTCGGTGCTCGCGCTTCCTCCGATGGCCAGGACGATGTGCCGGCATCCCGCGTCCAGTGCGGCACGGATGAGGTCGCCGGTCCCACGGCTGGTTGCGCCGAGCGGGGCCGGGATGCCGTCCGGGAGGACGCCGAGTCCGGAGGCGGCGGCCATCTCGATGACGGCTTCCGAACCGCGAACGGCGAATGTCGCCTGAATGAATCGTCCTGTCGGGCCGGTGACGGTCGCGGTGCGTGATTCGAAGCCGGCGCCGACGGCGGCATCGACTGTGCCCTCGCCGCCGTCGGCCACGGGAATGGACAGCACGTCGATCGGGTAGCCAAGACTCGCGGCAGAGGCTCTCAGGCCCGCCGCCAGGTGTCGTGCGACCTCCGGTGCGGAGAGCGAGCCTTTGAACTTGTCCGGGGCGATGACGACGCGCATGATGACCTTAAACCCGAACCATGAGGTGTGAGGTCGGTGCGTCGGCATCGGTCACGGCGAGCTCTTCGAATTCGTTGACCGCGTCGATCTCGGCCGCGGCCATCGAGATGTTGGTGACGCGTTCCAGGATCACCTCGACCACGACCGGCACCCGGTACTCCTCCATCAGCGCGTGGGCCGCTTCGAAGGCCTGTCCGAGCAGGTTCGGGTCTTCCACCCGGATGGCCTTGCAGCCGAGTCCTTCGGCAACGGCGATATGGTCGACGCCGTACCCTTTGGTTTCCGGGGCGTTGATGTTGTCGAAGGCAAGGGAGACGTGGAAGTCCATGTCGAAGCCGCGTTGCGCCTGGCGGATGAGGCCCAGGTAGGAGTTGTTCACGACGACATGGATGTACGGCAGGTTGAACTGGGCACCGACGGCAAGTTCTTCGATCATGAACTGGAAGTCGTAGTCGCCGGAGAGCGCGACGACGGTGCCTCCGGGGTTGGCGCGGACGACGCCGAGGGCCGCGGGCAGGGTCCAGCCAAGAGGCCCGGCCTGGGCGGCGTTGATCCACTTGCGAGGACCGAAGACGTGCAGGAATTGGGTGGCGGCGATCTGCGACAGCCCGATGGTGGACACGTAGACGGTGTCCTTGTCGAAGGCCCTGTTCATCTCCTCGTATACCCGCTGGGGCTTGATCGGGATGTCGTCGAAATGTGTCTTGCGGTGAAGCGTCGCCGTGCGTTCGGCGCACTCGGCTGCCCAGTCGGAGTAGTCCGGCAGGGCCCCGGCGATGCGGCGTTCCCGGGCGAGCTCGAGCAGACCATCCAGCGCCGCACCGGCATCGGAGGTGATCCCGAGATGGGGAGAGAACACGCGACCGATCTGGGTCGGTTCGATGTCGATATGCACAAAGGTGCGACCGGCGGTGTAGGTGTCCAGACCTCCTGTGTGGCGGTTCGCCCAGCGGTTGCCGATCCCGATGACGAAGTCCGATGCCAGCAGGCTCGCGTTGCCATACCGGTGGGAAGTCTGCAGGCCGACCATTCCCGCCATGAGCGGGTGTTCGTCCGGGATCGCGCCCCAGCCCATGAGGGTGGGCACGACGGGGACGCCGAGTGTCTCGGCGAGTTCGACAAGCTGCGCGGACGCGTTCGCGTTGATGACGCCACCACCGGCGATGATGAGAGGCCGTTCGGCGGCGGTAAGGAGGTTGAGGGCCTTCTCCAGCTGGGTGCGGGTGGCTTTGGGCTTTTCAACCGGAAGGGGCTCGTAGGCATCGATGTCGAATTCGATCTGGGCGAGCTGCACATCGATCGGTAGATCGAGCAGTACTGGTCCGGGTCGTCCCGAGCGCATGAGCTGGAAGGCCTTTTGGAAGGCACCGGGGATCTGGCCGGGTTCGCGGACAGTCATCGCGAGCTTGGTGACGGGCTTGGCGATGGACTCGATGTCCACAGCCTGGAAGTCCTCCTTGTGCAGCTTGGCGACGGGGGCTTGCCCGGTGATGCAGAGGATCGGGATGGAGTCGGCCCAGGCGGCATAGAGGCCGGTGATCATGTCGGTTCCGGCGGGGCCGGATGTGCCGACGCAGATGCCGATATTGCCCGCGACCGCTCGGGAGAACCCGTCGGCCATGTGGGAGGCGCCCTCCATGTGGCGGGCGAGCGTGTGGCGGATGCCGCCGTGGGCTCTCATTGCGGAGTAGAACGGGTTGATGGCCGCCCCGGGAAGGCCGAACGCCTCGGTGGCGTTCTCCTTTTCCAGGATGAGAACGGCGGCGTCAACAGTGCGCATTCTTGTCATGATGTGGTGCTCCTTCGAGAAGAATCTGCGGCTTCCGTTCAGGCCGGTTGCCGTCGAGCAATGCGGGGTGGATGGCGGCCAAGGGGTGGCCAGCGTCCGGCTAGCTGCGACCGGAGAGCTGCAGGACCTGCTTGAACAGTCCTGAGTGGTCGAGTGCACCATCGCCCTGGTTGACGGCGGCGGCGACGAGCTGTGCGACGACGGCGCCGAGGGGGATGAAGACGCCCGCTTCGCGGGAAGCGGCGGTGACGATGCCCAGATCCTTGTGGTGAAGGGCGAGGCGGAAACCGGGCTCGAAGTTGCGGTTGATCATCTTCGTACCTTTCTGCTCCAGAACCTTGGAGCCGGCCAGTCCTCCACCGAGGACGGTCAGCGCGGCATCGAGGTCGACCCCGTGGGCTTCGAGGAAGGCGATCGCTTCGGCGAGCACCTCGATGTTGGCGGCGACGATGAGCTGATTGGCTGCCTTGACGGTCTGTCCGGAGCCTGATGGGCCGACATGGACGATGGTCTTCCCGACCGCGCCCAGGACATCCTGTGCGGCTTCGAAGTCGGCGGGATCTCCGCCGACCATGATCGACAGCACTCCGTCGATCGCTCCCTGCTCACCGCCGGAGACCGGTGCGTCGAGCGCCCGCAGCTCGGCAGCCACAGCATCCTCGGCGAGCCGCTTCGCGACGTCGGGACGGATGGTGCTGGCGTCGATCCAGAGCGTGCCGGGGGCTGCGTTGCTGAAGACACCGTCCGGGCCGCTGACGACGCCTTCGACGTCGGGGGAGTCGGGCACCATCGTGATGATGACATCCGCGCCGCGTGCGGCCTCGGCGACACTCGTTGCGCCGTGTCCGCCGGCCGTGACGAGGGCGGCAAGGCGTGCCGGGCTACGGTTGAAACCGGTGACGGTATGTCCAGCCGTGACGAGGTTGATGGCCATGGGCAGGCCCATGATGCCGAGGCCGATGACAGCGACGTTGCTCATTGCTCTTCCTTTTCTCGCGTTAGCGGGTGCGCGCTTCGCGCGGGATCCAGTCGAAGGCGGTACTCGCCGACTGTTTGTACTCCAGGCCGATGTATCCCTCGTAGCCGAGTTCGCGGCTTCGGGCGATCCATTCGTCGAGGGGGAGTTCGCCGGTGCCGGGAGCACCGCGACCGGGGTCGTCAGCGATCTGGATGTGGCCGAACTCCGCAGCGTGCTGTTCGATGACCGCAGCGACATCGTCGCCGTTGACAGCGAGGTGGTATACGTCGGCCAGCAGCTTCACGTTCTTCGCGGCAGAGACCTCCGTGACCCGAGCGATCACACGCAGCGCGTCGTCGGCGGTGAGGAGGGGGTAGTCGGGCGCGCCACTGACCGGCTCCAACAGCACAGTTCCGCCGATCCGGGCGACGGCCGCTGCGGCGAGCGAGAGGTTCTCGAGGGCGATCTCGTCCTGGGCCTCCGGCGCCGTATCGGCGATGCGGTTGCCGTAGAGGGCATTGAAGGAGCGGCAGCCGAGCTTCTCACCGATCGCGACGACCACGTCGATGTTGTCGCGGAACTCGGATGCGCGCGCGGGCCAGGAGACGAGCCCGCGGTCGCCGCCGGGCATGTCTCCGGCGAAGAAGTTGAGGCCCGTGAGCTGCACCCCCGCGTCCGTGATCGCGCTCTCGAATCGTACGATGTCGGCATCATCCGGCACCGCGGTAGTGAACGGCCACCAGTACTCCACCGCGGGGAATCCCGCCTGTTGCACGCGCGCCGGGCGCTCAAGCAGGGGGAACTCGGTGAGGAGCGTCGAGCAGTTCACCGTGTACGTCATTGGACATCCCTTCGCCGGACACTTCCCATGATCGATTTATTCCGAATCGTGGAAGTTATTTCTTATTTGATGGAAAGCATAGGTGCGGCGCGCACGATGCGTCAACCTCTGCCCGCACAGAACTTCCGCGATGCGGATAGTATTTGTCGCAGACAATGAAGCGGAGTGAAGTCATGGCAGAGAAAACAACCGGCGGTGTGCAGTCGGTCGAGCGAGTGTTCGAGCTGTTGGAGCTGATCACGAGCGCACGTGAAGAGGTCTCTCTCTCAGAGCTCGCCGAGGCCGCCGAACTGCCGCTGCCCACCATCCACCGGCTCCTGCGCACCCTGGTCTCCCTGGGCTACGTGCGTCAGCTCCCGAATCGGCGCTATGGACTCGGGCCGCGGCTCATCCGAATGGGGGAGGTCGCGAGTCGGCAACTTGGCGCGTGGGCGCGACCGCACCTCGCGAGTGTGGTCGAGCAACTCGGTGAGACGGCGAACATGGCAATCCTGGACGGCGATATGGCCACCTACGTCGCCCAGGTGCCCTCGGCGCACTCCATGCGCATGTTCACCGAAGTGGGCCGCCGAGTCCACACCCACGCTTCTGGGGTCGGCAAGGCAATGCTGGCCCAGCTGGACGATGCGCAGGTGCGAGGCATCGTCGCGCGCGCAGGGATGCCGACGCCGACCGAGCACAGCATCGCCGACCCCGATAGCCTCCTCGAGGAGCTTTCCCGAATTCGGGCTCGCGGCTACTCCATCGACGACAATGAGCAGGAACTCGGCGTGCGATGCTTCGCGGTAGCGGTACCCGGCATGCCGAGCCTGACCGCGATCTCGGTCTCCGGCCCGCTTACCCGCGTGGACGAGCATTTCGCCGAGCGTGCCATCCCGATCCTCACTCACACCGCTGGGTTGATCGCTGCCGACGTCGAGAATGCCTACCGGGCATCCTGACAGCGCCTCCGGCACCTGAGGGGACGAAGCCGGGAGAATACGAGGGGCGTCCACCCCCGAATTCCGTAATATGGAAATTTGCTTCCAAATTGCTGGAGTTGCTGGGATACTGGCTTCTGACGGAACCGGCCAGGGAGGACCGCCCAGATCAATCGCCCGGATGCCTTGGCCACAACTGCCGCCGCGGGTCATCACGATTGTGTGGCCCGACCCTCACCAGCCTGTGCTCGTCGCCCCAGACGATCACCTCACCCACGCGATCGCCCCGGACGGCATTGCCGCCTCGGGCGCAACCGCACGACGCCAAGGAGTTCCCCAATGAGCACACCACTGTCAACGCAGACGACCGATGTGAGCGGACGGGTTCATCGAGCGGACCTGGACGTTGCAGCCCCATTCGCTTCGTTCGTGGAGAGCGAGGTCCTCGAGGGCACTGGCATCCAAGCGGACACCTTCTGGCAGGGGCTCAGCGCACTGATCCGCGACCTCACACCCAAGAATCGTGAACTTCTGCGTCGGAGGGATGAGTTGCAGGCCCGGCTCGATGCCTTCCACCGCACCCACCCTGGTCAGCCGGATCCCGCCCAGTATCGGGCGTTCCTGACGGAAATTGGCTACCTCGTCGACGAACCGTCCGATTTCAGCATCACCACTTCGAACGTCGATGTGGAAATCGCCTCACAGGCAGGTCCGCAACTCGTCGTGCCACTTCTCAACGCGCGGTTCGCGGTCAACGCCGCCAACGCGCGGTGGGGTTCGCTCTACGACGCGCTCTACGGGACCGACGCGATCGCCGAAGACGGCGACACCGCCCGCGGGAGTTCCTACAACCCTGCTCGCGGCGAGCAGGTAATCGCCCGTGGGCGCGCCCTGCTCGACCGGGCTGTCCCGCTCCGGGCGGGCTCACACGGCGATGCCGTTGAGTACCGCATCGGCGACGGTTCGCTTATCGTCTCGTTGGCGGACGGCTCGTTCACAGCTCTGGCGGAGCCGTCCGCACTGATCGGATACACCGGGGATTCGTCAGCGCCAGCGTCCGTCCTGTTTCGTCACCACGGCCTCCATCTCGACGTGATCATCGACCGGGACGGGTCGATCGGCCGCACCGACCCTGCAGGGATCCAAGACATCGTGCTCGAGTCCGCAGTGACGACAATCATGGATCTCGAAGACTCCGTGGCCGCGGTCGACGCCGACGACAAGGTTCTCGGATACCGCAACTGGCGAGAACTCATGCGTGGCACGCTCAGCGAGACCGTCAGCAAGGGCGGCGGCTCATTCCTGCGAACCATGAACGGCGACCGTGCCTACAGTGCTCCTGGTGGTGGCGTCGTGACATTGCCCGGACGGGCTCTTCTGCTGGTGCGTACCGTCGGCCACCTGATGACCACCGACATGGTGCGCGATGCATCCGGTGACGAGGTGTTCGAAGGCATCCTCGATGCCGTGCTGACCGCACTCGGTTCGTTCCCTGATCTTGCCGGAAACGCACGCGGTGGTAACTCACGTACCGGCTCGATGTACATCGTCAAACCGAAGATGCATGGTCCCGATGAAGTGGCGTTCACCGTCGATCTCTTCGGGCGGGTCGAGCAGCTCCTGGGCCTGCCGTCGGGCACGCTGAAGGTGGGCATCATGGACGAAGAGCGGCGAACCACGGTGAATCTGCGTGCCTGTATCGCCGCAGCTTCCGATCGCATCGTCTTCATCAACACCGGATTCCTCGATCGCACCGGCGACGAGATCCACACGTCGATGCACGCGGGTGCCGTGGTCGCCAAGGGCGCAATGCGCTCGCAGCCGTTCATGGCTGCGTACGAGAACGCGAACGTGGATGCGGGACTGTCGGCAGGATTTCCCGGGCGGGCTCAGATCGGCAAGGGCATGTGGGCTATGCCCGATCTCATGCAGGACATGCTCGAGCAGAAGATCGTGCATCCCCGGTCCGGTGCGAGCACCGCCTGGGTGCCGTCTCCGACTGCCGCAACGCTGCACGCGATCCACTATCACGAGGTCGACGTGGCCGACCGTCAGCGGGAGCTCGGCACGCGGGCCCGCCAGGCGCTCGACCCGATCCTCGTCATCCCGCTCGCAGAACAGCGACCCGGCGACGAACGCCTGACCGAGCTCGACAACAACGTCCAGTCGATCCTCGGATACGTCGTCCGATGGGTCGACCAGGGAGTCGGGTGCTCAAAGGTCCCGGACATTCATGGTGTTGGTCTCATGGAAGACCGAGCGACCCTCCGCATCTCCAGTCAGCTCCTCGCCAATTGGCTTGCCCACGACATCATCACCGAATCAGAGGTAGACGCGAGCCTGATGCGGCTCGCGGCCGTGGTCGATACGCAAAACGCAGACGACTCCGTCTACGAAACCCTGGTCGGCCCCGCCGGCCCGGGCCTCGCCTTCCAGGCGGCCAGGCAGCTCATCATCGACGGCGCCTCCTCGCCCAGTGGCTACACCGAACCCATCCTTCACCGGATCCGGCGGGCCAAGAAGGCTCAGCAGGCCGTACGCGAGGCGGCGAGCAGGGACAGTGACTGATGAATCGGGAGGGGGGATTCCGTTGTCCGGGATCGAGTCGTGCGGTCGCCGATGGGAGGCTTCACCCCTGGCTCGACCCTTTCCCGTCGGGTTCCGACGAAGAAGTCGAGATCCTCAAGACCATGAATCAGGTCGAAGGTCACGCGACGGCGGAGCAAAAAATTACGCACGCACAGACGTTTTGTTCAGGAACCTTTCCTACGATCGTTGGAATGACTTCCACCGCAACTGCCGTGAGGACGCCGGAGTCTTCGTTTCGCGGTGTCGGTCCTGTGGCTTCGGCCGGCAGAAGTCCCGGCACTCGGCTTGCCGCCCTTGACGGGCTTCGCGGTGTCGCGGCCCTGGTCGTGGTGTTCCATCACCTCTACCTCGTGGCTGAGCCCGTGCTTCGTCGACAGGGTGGGACCGGAGTGGGAAGTGCGCTCTGGTGGCTGTCGCAGACGCCGCTCAAACTGCTGACCGCCGGGTCAGAGGCCGTGCTTGTTTTCTTCGTACTCAGCGGCCTCGTGGTCGCGCTTCCGGCTCTGAAGCCCGATGGATTCTCGTGGGCCGGCTTTTTGAGCGGGCGGCTGGCGCGACTTTACGTGCCAGTGTGGGCGTCGCTGGCCATCGGGACGGCAGTCATCTGGCTGGTGCCGCGCAGCAACTCTTCGATCACGCCGGGAACCTGGATGGACACGGCTCAGGCCACGTCGGTGGGCTGGGGTTCCCTCTTCACCGAAGCCAGCCTCACCACCGGGTCTTACGAGGTCAACAACGTTCTCTGGTCGCTGCGCTGGGAACTCGTGTTCTCGGTGCTGTTGCCCCTCTTCGTGGCGTTGGCAATTCTGGTGTCGCGGTATTGGATGATCGCAATCGCAGCCGTGTGTGTGTTAAGCACTCTCGGAGTGCTCAACGGACTGGATGCACTGCGCTACCTCCCTGTATTCTTCATCGGCACCCTCATGGCTGTGCGGTTGGACGCGATTCGCCAGTGGACACAGCGTCGCCTCCTCAGGCCACGAGTCGGCCTCCTCGGTGGGGCGCTCGTTGCAGGGTCGCTCGTCCTCCTGGTTGGTGAGTGGATGATGCGTCCGGTCTTCGCGTCGGGTAGCTTCCTGAACACCCTGCTGTCGCAGCTATCGGTGCTCGGCGCGGCTGGCCTCGTGCTCTCGGCTATCGCAGTGCGGCCGGTCCGTTCCGCACTCGAAGCCCGACCCACACAGTGGCTCGGACGAGTCTCCTTCAGCCTCTATCTGGTGCATATGCCGATCCTGGCCACCCTGGCTTTTGTCCTCGGCGACGATCGATGGTGGCTCGTTGCGATCCTCACCCTGCCGCTTGCCCTTCTTGCGGCCTGGGGATTCCACCACATCGTCGAGCGCCCGTCGCACCGGTTGGCGCGAGCCATCACCGGCGCGGTGACGGTCCGACTCGAAACTCACCGAGGGCTCCGCCTGCCCCCGGGCGCCTAGTTGGGCTCCCACACCTGGCTGAGGCCGAGGCTTGGGCCTAGCGCTTCCAGTTGTACGGCGTCGTTGTGGACACGGCAATAAGTCCTGACCGTTCGAGAATGGGACGCGAGTAGTCGGTCGAGTCGCTGTGGATCAGCGTCTTTCCCATGGCGATTGCCGAGCGGGCGCGGACAGCCGTCACGGCACGGTAAATCCCTCGGCCGCGCCATTCGGCGCGGGTCGCGCCACCCCAGATCCCGGCGAAGTCGGAACCCCGAACCGGCTCGAGCCGTCCCGCCGTCACGATCTCACCCTCTGCCTCGCCGACCCACAGTTCCATCCCATCAGCCACGGAAAGCCTGCTGAGCAGGGTGTTCGCCATATCCTCGGAGACGGGATCACCGAAGACCTCATCCTGCATCGCGCTCATGGCACGCACGTCGGACTCCTCGGTCACCCGTCGCACAGTCACACCCTCGGGAAGTGGCACGTCAACCGCCAGAGCCAGTGCCTCACCGACCATGATCGATTCCGGCTCGTCCGGGATGAAGCCGTTCTCCAACAGAGCGTCGTGAAGCCCCGGGGCGTAGTCGTGACCGCGCGTTTTCCACTCGACCCGCTCAATTTCGGGGTCGGACTGGTAAAAGCCCAGTGCTTCAGGGACGAGCCGCTGAACGGCGTCTGTGGTTACGTCGCCAAGGTCGTGGTAGCTGATGAAACCGCGTCCATCCGCAAAGGTCACCAGCCGCAGCGGACCAAGGCGGGTGATGTCGATGGCATCCGGGGTCTCCGCATCTGTGCGAAGTTGCGCGTCATACGCCGCCAGGAGTCGAGCACGCCGATTCGTTTCTCCGTTGGTCATCGGCCCATTCTTCCCGAACGCCACGCCGTTCGCGCATCGCCAACCGGCCCACTCAACCCCGGGACTCCACGATCTCGTGAACCTGTCCTCTAGAAGATTCGAACAGCCACCTCGGCTGGGGCCTCGAGCAGTTGCTCGATCTCGTCGTCCAGCTTCACCAGCGTGAGCGATGCACCCGCCATATCGAGTGAAGTGCAGTACTCCCCGACATAGTTTCGCCCGACCGTGATCCCCTGGGCTGCGAGCTTCTCGTGGGCGATTCCATAGAGGATGTAAAGCTCGCTTATCGGGGTTCCACCGAGCCCGTTGATCATCAGCGCGACGCGATCGCCACTCACGAAGGGAAGGTCGGGAACGACAGCACCCAGCAGCTCATCGACGATCTCGTTGGCAGGCATCCACTTGGCACGTCGTCGACCGGGCTCACCGTGGATGCCCACCCCGATTTCGATCTCGTCGTCGGCGAGTTCGAACAGCGGAGAACCCTTGGACGGAGGCGTGCAGGCGGTGAGGGCGATGCCCATCGTGCGGGTGACGGAGTTGACTTTTTCACCGATGCGGATCAGTTCGTCGATTTCTGCTCCAGTTTCGGCCGCTGCGCCAACCGCCTTCATGACGAAGAAGTTGCCGGCTACCCCGCGACGTCCCACGGTATAGGTGGAGTCTTCGACAGACACATCGTCATTGATGAAGAGGGTTTTTACTTTCACACCGTCGGCCTCACTCATTTCCTGGGCCATGTCGAACGCCATCCGGTCACCGGTGTAGTTGTTGACCAGCAGCAAAACGCCCTTGGGGGACGCAAGCAGCTTGGTCGTCTCGTAGACGTAGTCCATCGGCGGTGCGGCAAAAATGTCACCGGGACACGCTGCGTCGAGCATCCCCTTGCCCACCGTCATGACATGCGCCGGTTCGTGACCGGATCCTGACCCCTGGATGATGGTGACCTTGTCGTCGCGTGGTGAATCAGCACGGTGGATGAGGTTGTACTCCGGAACGTAGCGAAGGGTATCCGGGTTCGCGAGTGCGATGCCTTTCAACATCTCAGGAACGAACTGCTGCGGGTCGTTGATGAACTTCTTCATTGGGTTCTCCAGTTGTCGGATTGCGGTTACAAACTATGACGGGCGGGTCAAACGATCTGGCGGCTATTCCACGTCTCTGCGAGCTGTTCGGCCAGCACGGCGACGGCGACAGCCCCGGCATCCGGAGACCCGATACTGCGTTCGCCGCTGTAGCTGGCCCGCCCACGCCTCGCCTGCATGGTGCTCGTGTGTTCGGCCGCGGTGCGGGCTGCCGTCGCCATCGCCGCGACCGAATCCTCGACGGACTGGCCGGCGCTGTGCGCATGCTCGAGGGCATCGACGGCGGGCGCGAGGGCGTCGAGGAGGGTCTTGTCACCGAGGTCCGAGTTTCCCCGCTTCTTGATGCCTTCGATGCTCGAGCGCAGGGCGGCGACGACATCGTCGACTGACACGTTCTCGATGCCTTTCAGCTGGGTCCCCGCGCGCAAGAATGCCGTTCCCCAGATCGGGCCGGACGTTCCCCCGATGCGGCTCGAGATGGCGAGAGCGACCTTCAACAGGAATGTGCCCGAATCATCACGGTCGAACTGATCCCATTTCGCAAGCACCTGCTCGAAACCGCGGGCAAGGGAGTAGCCGAAATCACCATCGCCGACGACCGAGTCGAGGTCTCCGAAATACTTCTCATTCTCCACGCAGGTTTTCGCGATCGTCCGCACGACGAACTCGGTCGTAGCCAGGCTGCTGCTCACAGGTGTTTCCTCTCATCTCCATCGGCGCGATCTGACTCGCCCGCACCGGATGGCGCACCAGCCAGAACTACGTCGATGTCTGAAATCGTCACGTACTTCCCGGGACGCACCCCCGCCGCATCCGCTAAAACAGAGGTGACCTCACCGCCGGGTTCACCAAGCGAGGTGACGACGAGGGATGCGCCGGCGAAGTCCTCACCGCGCGTATAGCCACTCACCGTGACGACAGTCGGGATCCCGGCTGCGCGCGCGGCCCGAAGCCCATTGGCGCTGTCTTCGATGACTACGGCATCGTCGGCCATCACGTCGAGCTGTTCGAGGGCGAGCAGATAGATGTCCGGCGCCGGTTTTTTTGCCGCCACCGAATCGCCGGCAAAAACCTGAAACCCCTGCGCGACGGTTCGACCGACCACGTGTTCGAGCACTGCCCGAACGGATGCCTCGGCGGAGGTCGACGCGACTGCCAGCGTGTAGCCGGCGGCGAGTGCTTCGTTCACCATCCTCGGGATGCCGGGGCGTGCGGGGAGCGCTCCGGAGACAACGAGGCCCGTGTAGATCTCCGTCTTGCGGCGATGCCAGGCTGCGACGAGTTCGACCTGGGCCGCGGTATCCGTCGGCAGGTGAGCCTGGGAGACGAAGTCAGCAGTCAGCAAACTCGCCATGCGTTCCTTGCCGCCACCGATCAGGACCTTCCCGGCGTAGTCCTCATCGCTCCACTCCACCGGAAGACCGAATTCCCTGAAGGTCTGGTTGAAGGCCGGCAGGTGCCCGAATCGCTCGGTGTCGGCCAGCACACCATCGCAATCGAAGATCAGGGCCGGCATCTCACCACGCCTTCCCGGCGCTGCCAAATGTCGTCGCCAGCGTCATCGTCAGCGCCCGGACATCGGCAGACACGGCGGCGAAGACGGTTGGCGGATCCCACCTGTTTGCTGCTTCTGCCCTCTTCAGGTTCGCCAGCGAGGACTGCATGTACAGCACCTTGAGGGATGTCGAGATGTTGACCTTTGCGCAGCCGCGGCTGATGAGGTCGCGAAACTGGTCGTCGGTCATGCCGCTGCCACCGTGGAGCGCAATCGGCACCGGTTCGGCAGCAACGAGGTCTGTGACCCGGTCGAAGTCGAGGACGGGCTCCGATGTGTACACGCCATGCGCATTGCCGATCGACGGTGCGAATACATCGACTCCGGTTCTGCGAATGAAATCGAGCGAAACCTCGAGGGTCTGTCGTGCTCCGATCTCATCAGAACCATGGCCATCTTCAACCCCGGTAATGGCCTCGATTTCACCTTCGACGTGAGCGCCATGGGTTCGGGCTTCGGCCACAACCTCGATCGTCTGGCGCAGGTTTTCCTGCACCGGCAACTGGGACGCATCGAAAAGAACCGAGTTCCAGCCGAGGTCGAGGCACTCCGTGATCACCGCTCGCTCCGGACAGTGGTCGAGGTGAAGCGCGACTGGAACTTCGATTCCTTCGGTCAAGCTTTTCCACATGGCGAACAGCACTGGCGCGCCGATGGACTTCACGGTCTTGACCGAGGTCTGCACGATCAGGGGAGACCTCGCCTCGACCGCACCGGCGAGCACAGACTGAAGCGTGAGATCGTTCAGGATGTTGACTGCTGGAACGCCGTACCGGTCGCCGAAAGCCCGATCGACAATCTCTTTGAGCGAGACGACACCCACATTGGCCTCCGTGCATTTGCGTAATTCCGAACCTAGATCGCAGCTCGAATGCGGGCTATGGGGAGTTTCCCTACCGGATTCCCGGATCGGCCCGCGTGATGTGAGCCGCCACCTCGGCCCGGTTGCGTGCGCCGGTCTTGCGAAGAATCGTGCCGACGTGCTTCTCGACAGTCTTGGCCGAGATACCGAGTTCCCGGGCGATCAGTTTGTCGGGCCAGCCACGTTTAAGGAATGAGGTCACCTGCAGCTCGCGGGTTGTGAGGCCCGGTATCGGGGTGGCCGCCGCTTCGCTCAGCATCCGCGAATTGGCGATAGCGACAGCGGCGTGAATTGCGAAGAGCTCGAGAAGCTGAACATCGTCTTCGTCGAAACTGCGGGCAGGGACATCCCCGAACACCACAAAGGCTCCGACGATGATGCGCCCGAGACGAATCGGCACACCGATCACCGCCCGGGAATACCGAAGGTCACCCGGCCGTATATGACCTCCGGGAACGCTTGAATAATGATCAAACCCCACCGCTCCACCGGCGCGCACGACGGCTCCGGTGACTCCTTCATCGAGCGGGAAGACCTCTCCTGAGCGGCATCCGACATCGAGGTCGACCTCTTTGCGGTAGGAGCTCGCATCGGCGTCGATAGTGCAGATCGATCCACTGCGACAGTGCAACAACTCCACTGCGTTTCGAAGGATGCGATGCAGAAGCGGTTCCAGCGCAAACTCCCCGGCCAGATCATTCGCAAGCAGTGCGAGAGTGGCGAGCTGGTTGTGCGGCTGGCCGGGTTGTCGAACCCCGGCCCGGTCCACCTGAATTCGGGAGACTCCGGTATGATTGTCACCGGTTTCGCTCAGGTCGTGGATCGGATCTGGCGCGAGCGACGAAAATTTCATCGATATCCTCCTGCCACGCGACGATGCGCGGTCGTGGTCCATCTTGTTCCAGACCACGCCGGGGTGCGAGTGTCTGAGCTGGATTCACGGCGATATCAAGGAAAGTCGAAAATCAGCAGTGCAGTGCCCGCCTCAGAAACTCATTTCGCCGCCGCACCGTCATCTGGCGCCGGAAGTGCCCAGTGATCGCCCAACACCTGGGCTGCGACGATCGATCTGGTCGATCGTCCCGCAATTGGGTGCCCTCGTGAACCGGGTATGGTGTGGCCTTTTCCGGTGATGGTGAACAGCCTCACCCGGGGCTTATCTCCTTCTTCGTACACCGTCTCTACGACATCATCTGCGATGCGATGTTGCGTCGCTGGAGACTGGATGCCGTTTCGGTGAGCAAAATATTCCGCGGTGGCTGGCGCTGAGAGCATACCGCCGACGCGAAGGAGTCCCCGTCCCCTGGCGCGCTCGCCGTTGTACTTGACGAAGGCATCGCTGGTGCCATGGAACAGCGTGACGGCCATCGGCGCCGACGTGTATCGACTGCCGATGAAGTTCGCGGCTTCCGCATGCGTTGCCGAGATCAGGCCGGCCCCGGCGATGCGGTCGGGGATTTCATGAATCACTCGAATAGCCATATAGCCACCGGCAGAAAAACCCACAATGAAAACTCGAGCCCTATCCACGCTGTCCTTCGCAACCAGGTCATCGATAACGGCAGCCACAAAGGCGACGTCATCGACGTCATTCCTGCGCGCAGCGGAAATCGACATGACCCGGGCGTCGTTCCAGTCCCCGCGAAATCCATCGAGGTACGCGACGACGGCACCGCGGCTCACCAACGAGTCAAAAGTTCTGTCCGAATATCGACGAATGGCGTCTGCCGATTGGTTGGACCCGTGAAGCACCAGCACGAGAGCACGGCCGGTCGTTTCGCCTGCCGAGGCGACACGCAGGTACGTCCGCGTCATCCCGTCGACGAGAATCGACCTCTTGACAGGGCGTGACATGGAAGCGCTCCTCGGTTGCACACTATTCGACATTTCCAGACTCACCTATCGCGGTCAACAGAGCGTCCTCCCAGGGATGCACGCCGCTCGCGCCATCGCGCTACCGGCTGGCGGAAGGGAGACTGACCTGCTCCGGGGATTTCGAGCTGTGGCTAGCTTTATCGTAGGGGCCCACTTGAGGTATGGGACAGCATGTCCATGTCGCGCAGGTGACTGACACGGCACCCGCTCGAGTGCGCAGTAAATGAGTCCGAATCAGGTTGTCTTCATCGGTGACAGTGTTGCCCACGATGTAGTCGGTGCACCGTCCGTCGGAATGTCAGCGGGTCTTATTCGCCGGGCCACTGTGTCCTTGGCATCCAGGCGCCATCCCAGCCGTATGAGCGCCGGGTACGGATGCCCGGCTCTCGCGCTCGGTAGTGCGGACCCCGACTCGCAGGCGTGTTGGAAATGGGCTTCTGACCGGGATGCTGTTACGCTTCGCTAGCAAAGTTAGCTCTAGGCTTTGTTTTTCCCACGAATTGAGATGACACCATGACCAGATCACGCAGACGTTACCTTCTACCCGTGGTCGTCGCATTGGGGCTTGTCGTCTCGGTGAGCCTGACGGCGATTCCCGATTCCCGCCCGGCGCTCGCCGCGGAGACTGCGGTCGGACTCGGCAACGCGGGCAGTTTCGCGGTTCTCGGTGGAAAAACGGTCACCAACACCGGCCCCACCGTCATCAGTGGCGACCTGGGAGTCAATCCCGGATCGGCTGTTACCGGCTTTCCGCCAGGGATCGTGAACAACGGAGCCATCCATGCCACCGACACGCTGTCGGGCCTCGCACAGCAGGATCTGGTCACCGCTTACAATGATGCCGCCGGTCGTACTCCCACCCAGAGTGGGCTCGCTTCTCTCGACGGCAAGACCCTCGTGCCCGGAGTGTATTCGGGGGGAGCCTTGTCCCTTAACGGAACTTTGATCCTCAGCGGAACCGCGAATGACGTGTTCATCTTCCAGGCCACGAGCACGCTCAACGCGGGAACGGGCAGCAAGGTGTCGCTCATCGGTGGGGCCAGCGCCTGCAACGTGTTCTGGCAGGTCGCCACCTCGGCGAACATCGACGCCGGTGCGGCTTTCGTCGGAACGGTCATGGCCCTCGAGTCGGTCTCCGCGAAAACGAGCGCAACGATCAGCGGTCGACTACTTGCACGCAACGGGGCAGTGACCATGGACAGCAACGTCATCACCCGTCCGACCTCCTGTGCCACCTCGTCCGGGGGCACCCCGGCCACTCCAGTGTCCGGTCGGGCACGGTTCACCGGCTAGTCGCCAGGCGAGGTTCCGCATCGTGGGGCAAGCCGGACCGCTCCGCACGGAACCGGTCGGACGAAGGAGCAGGTCCATGATCGGTCTCCGACTCGCGTCGATCCTGACGGGGGCGGTCATCGTCGTGCTTCTTTCGGGATGCGCGAACCGCGAAACGATCCAGCCGGCCGTCAGCGCGCCCGTGTCCCCGATCCCGTCGGTCACTGCGTCGTCCGTTCCACCCGCTCCGCCAGCCCCGGTGGGGGTTTCTGCGACCGCCGAAGTTTCCCGCCTCACGGTGTACACCAGTCTCGGTGGTGCGGTGAAGCTGTCGCTGGCCAACCCGCGTCCGTCGGGCGCACCGTTGACCTTCCTCGTCCTTCAATCGAGCAACAGCTGGCTCGAGGTCCAGCTGCCCGATCGTCCGAACGGCAGCAGGGGATGGATCAGCGCCTCACAGGTCGTCCTCCACGACCTGGAGTACAGCCTTCGGGTGTCGACCGAGCAGAACACGCTCTCGCTCTATCGCAGCAATGCCCTGGTCACGACCTACTCGGTCGCGACGGGTACGGGCGGCACACCGACACCTCACGGGGCGTTCTACCTGACCGAGTTGCTCGCACCGACCAACTCCGGTTACGGTCCGTACGCGTTCGGGTTGTCCGCGTTCTCCGCCGTGCTGACGAGCTTCGGCGGCGGTCCCGGCCAAATCGGACTCCACGGCACGGATGATGCGGCGAGCATCGGGAGGGCCGTGAGCCACGGCTGCATCCGCCTGTCGAATGCCGACATCACGACCCTCGCGACCACCCTTCCGCTGGGAACCCCGATCACGATCGAGTGAGTGCCTGGTGACGGGTCTGAGTTTCGCGGTCCGTCACCAACTGCTGGATCACTGCTGGCCGAGCGCACTTACCGACGACTCGCGGGCGTCCTGGGCAGTATCCGGAAACCGTGGCTCAGCATTCCGACGCTCGATATCGACACTGCCAGCGAGGGCCCGCCAGATGACCCCTGCGAAACGAACGCCTCAGAACTCGAACACGAGTCGGGCTGGCACCTTGCTTGACAGTACCTCCGCCATCGCCTCGTTCACCTGGTCGAGTCGGCGGCTTTCGGCGATGACCTTCGTGCGTCCGGCCGCATGGAGGGCGAATACCTCGGCGAGGTCCTGCCGCGTTCCCACGATCGAGCCGATGATCGAGATGCCCTTGAGCACCGTCTCAAAGATCGGGATGCTCATGCTGCCCTCGGCCGGAAGCGCGACACAGATGAGCCGGCCACCGGGACGCAGGGAGGCGAAGGCCTGTTCGAAGACCCGCGGGAAAGCGGCGAGAACCAGCGCGACATCCACGCCCCCGAGCTTCTGGATGGCGTCGATCGGATCGACCGCCGCCGCGTTGACGACGAAGTCAGCTCCGAGCGACACGGCGAGATCGAGTTTCTCCTTCTCGATGTCGACGGCGACAACGGATCCGCCCATGATGCGTGCGTACTGCACGGCAAGGTGTCCCAGGCCCCCGATGCCGAAGATAGCGACACGCTCGGTGGGCACGATCGACGCGACCTTGAGCGCTTTGTAGGTGGTCACTCCCGCGCAGCTGAGGGGCGCGGCATCCATCGGAGGGATGCCCTCGGGCACGGCGGTTGCGAAGCGGGCGGCGACTACGGCGTATTCGGCGAAGGCACCATCGATTGAATAACCGCTGTCCAGCTGCTGTTCGCAGAGGGTTTCGCGGCCGTCGATGCAGTACCGGCACTCGCCGCAGGCGAATCCGAGCCAGGCGATCGCAACGCGGTCGCCGAGTCGAGGGCTCGTGACTCCCTCACCGAGCTTCTCCACGATGCCGACCCCTTCGTGTCCCGCCACGAGGGGAAGCGTCGGCTTGACGGGCCAGTCGCCCTGGACGGCGTGGATGTCGGTGTGGCAGAGTCCGCACGCCTCCAGGCGCACCAGCACCTGGTCCACTCCCGGTTCGGGAACCTCGCGGTCTTCGATCGTGAGTGCTTCACTGAATGTGGTGACGACGGCGGCCTTCACGGAGTGTCCTTTGGTTGGGAGTGGTCTCACTCTCGCGTAGCGCCCTGTCGCGGATGAGGCCAAAGGTCCCGAGATCGGCGAAAATCCGACGATGCGTCCATTCGGCCCTCGCCCGGCTACGGTGAGAGCTGCCCGCGCGCTCCGGGCAGACGAAAGGACCCCATGAGTCTGCGCTTTGAGGAACTGGACTTCCAGCCGACACCGATGGGCGATCTCACCCTGCGGCGGCGTGTCGAACCGACCCTCGGTGTCGATGTGTTCGAGGTGAAGCTGGGGGAGGAGTTCCTCATGTCCAGTCTCTTCACGGTCGCGGAGAGGGAGCTCGCAACCCTCGGCCTCGCGGCGCGCGAGAGAGCGGAGGCCGAGGCAACGGCAGCGGAGGGGACGGATCTCGACGTGCTGGTCGGCGGCCTCGGCCTGGGGTACACGGCCATCACCGCCCTCGCCGACCCTCGCGTGCGTTCGGTCACCGTGATCGACGCCCTTCCCGCCGTGATCGACTGGCACCGCCGCGGCCTGCTTCCCGTCTCGGCTGCACTGACGGACGACCCGAGAACGACCCTCGTGCCGGGCGACTTCTTCGCGCTCATGCGGCGGGAGCCCGAGGCATCCCGCTATGACGCGATCCTGCTGGATGTCGATCACTCGCCTCGCCACCAGCTCGACGCGAGCCACGCCGACCTCTACACGATCGACGGGATGCGCGCGCTGGCGCGACACCTCACGCCCCGCGGGGTGTTCGCCCTGTGGTCGGATGACCCGCCGGACGAGGAGTTCCTGGCGCGGGCATCCGTTGTCTTCGCCGCTGTGGTGGCGCATATCGTCGATTTCCACAACCCGCTGACCGGGGGCACTTCGTCTAACACGGTGTACGTCACAATTCTGTAAGGGCGCCAGCGTGCACAGCGGGCGTAGCATCGCGGCATGACCAGCGAAAACGGTGTGAATTACAGCGACCTGAAGGCCGTGTACGTCAACTGCACCCTGAAGAGGAGTCCGGAGCTCAGCCACACCCAGGGGCTCATCGATAGGAGCGTTTCCCTGATGCGGGCACAGGGGGTGAAAGTCGATACCGTCCGGTTCATCGACCACGATGTTGCAACCGGCATCTACCCCGACATGCGCGAGCACGGCTGGCCGTCGGATGCCTGGCTCGACGAAGTCTGGCCGCTGGTGGAGGCGGCCGACATCCTGGTGGTCGGAGGCCCGCTCTGGCTCGGCGACAACGCCTCGATCACCCGCAAGTTCATCGAGCGCCTCTATGCCATGAGCGGAATGTTCAACGAACGTGGCCAGTACGTCTTCTACGGTAAGACAGCGGGAGCTCTCATCACCGGCAATGAGGATGGCGTGAAGCACGCGGCGATGTCGATCCTCTACAGCCTCCAGCACATCGGCTACGTGATCCCGCCCGCAGCGGATGCCGGCTGGATCGGCGAAGTCGGGCCAGGCCCCAGCTACCTCGACCCGGGATCGGGTGGCCCGCAGAATGACTTCACCAACCGCAACACCGCCTTCATGACCTGGAACCTGCTGCACCTCGCGCGGATGCTCAAAGATGCCAGCGGCATCCCCGCGTTCGGCAACCTCCGCGAGGCCTGGAACGAGGGGGAGCGCTTCGGGTTCGACGCAAATCCCGAGTACCGCTAGCTGCCTGGCTGCCTGAATGGCGCGCGATTGATCCTCCGCGTCGCGTTCGTTCCTGCGCGAACCGGCACAGACCTGTGGAAAGGGAACATTCGCGGCGGATGCCAAGCGGTGGGACTTTCGGCCCTGCCACGTGCACACGACGGGCGTTGACTCGTCGTACACGACAGGAAGGTCACCCCATGAAAGCCCTCGTCTACAAAGGTCCCGGCCTGAAGAGCTGGGAGGATGTGCCGGATCCGGTGATCCTCGCGCCGACCGACGTGATCGTCAAAATGGTGGCGACCACGATTTGCGGCACCGACCTGCACATTCTCAAAGGGGACGTGCCGGAGGTGTCCGTCGGTCGCATCCTCGGGCACGAGGGCATCGGTGTGATCACTGAGGTCGGCGGCAGCGTGAGCCAGCTCGCCGTCGGGGACCGAGTGATTCTGGCCTGCGTCAGTTCCTGCGGGCAGTGTTCCAACTGCCGCAAAGGGCTCTACAGTCACTGCCTCAACCCGGAGGGGACCGCCGGCATCGGCTGGATCTTCGGCTACATGATCGACGGCACCCAAGCCGAGTACGTTCGCGTGCCGTTCGCCGAGAATTCGGTCTACAAGGTACCGGAGGGAGTGACCGACGCGGAAGGGATCCTGCTCTCTGACATTCTGCCGACGGGTTTCGAGATCGGCGTCCAATACGGCAAGGTGACGCCGGGCGACGTGGTTGCTGTCATCGGGGCCGGTCCCGTGGGACTCTCCTCGGTGATGACCGCGCGGCTCTACGGTCCGTCGAAGATCATCGCCATCGACCTGGACAACTCCCGGCTGGCCCGGGCGAAGGACTTCGGAGCCACTGACACCGTCAACTCGGGCGACGCAGACTGGAAAGAGCGGGTGCTCGCGCTCACCGACGGACTCGGAGTGGATGTCGCGATCGAGGCTGTCGGTGTACCCGATACGTTCACCATGGCAACGGTCATCGTGCGGCCCGGCGGCCATGTCGCCAACGTCGGCGTGCACGGCAAGTCCGTCGACCTCGCGCTCAATGAACTCTGGATCAAGAACATCGAAATCTCGATGGGTCTCGTCAACACGAACACGCTGGGAATGCTGCTGAAACTCGTTGCGGAGCACAAGCTGCCCGCCGACAAGTTCGTGACCCACGAATTCGGCTTCGACCAGGTGATCGAGGCCTACGAGGTCTTTGGTCACGCGGCCGAGCACGACGCCCTGAAGGTACTCATTCACTGACCGGGGTGCGGGCGACCGGGTCGACGCGTCACCGGGGTGGCGACGTCGACCGGCAGAACGCTTTTAGTTGTAGCGTAAATCATTCCGTTAAACTGTGGAGATGGATGATTCCCGCTGGCTGACACCGCAGCAGCTGCACGCCTAGATTCGGCTTGTCTCGGTGATCGAGCTGCTGCCCGGAACCCTGGATTCCCAGTTGCAGCGCGATACTGAGTTCACCCATTTCGAGTACTTCACTCTCGCCATGCTCTCGGAAGCCCCCGAGCGCAAACTGCGGATGACAGCGCTCTCCGGCGCCACAAATTCGAGCCTCGCACGTCTCTCCCACGTGATCGCCAGGCTGGAGGCGAAGGGATTCTTTGCGCGCACACCGTGTCCGGAAGACCGCCGTGCGACCAATGCCTCACTCACCGACCAGGGTTGGCAGAAGGTGGTCGCCAGCGCGCCGGGTCATGTCGCAACAGTGCGTGACTCGGTGATCGATGTGCTTGATGCAGGGGATGTCGCTGACCTCGATCGCATCATGGGCCGCATCCTGTCGCGGCTCTATCCCACCAACCGGCTGCGTAGCTGGGGTGTTGAGTAGTCCGTGCGTTCCGCGGGAACGAGACCGAGGCCGGAGCGGTGTCTGATCAAACGGCCCCGGCCTCGTCCGATGAGGATCACGATCACCCGAAGATCGAGCTCCTCTGCCCTGATCTGCCGCGAGGATCCGCCAAGAGGGGAACCAGTCCGGCTATCCGGGCCGCTCGCACGTGCGCAAAGTGCGAGAAACGTGCCGCCTAGGTCTAGGGGAGCTTTCCCTGATCGTAGAACCTTTCGGCCTCAACCAACAGGTCTGTCCGCAGATTCTTCGTCCCCGAATACAGCGCCCGCTCGGCCAGCAATCGCGCGGGCTACTCGCCGAGGGCGATGGTGCCGGCGATGGCGATGAGCTCGTTCTCATCAACGGTGATCCCCGCGTCGAAAAGTCTCGATCTCAGCTCGGCGAGCAGATCCTCCTGCGGGCGGAGGGTTAAGTCAGCCGCGACCTGCCGCGCGAGGCCGGCGATCTTCTGTTCGCGCGTCGCGTCGCCGCTTCCCTCTTGCACGGGTTCGCTCAGTTCACCGGAGTCAGTCATGCGGTCCACTTTCTCTTGGGTCGATTCCAGAGTATCCGTAACGATGCCGGTCAGACCGCGGCCGACGCCTCGAATCCTCGTCGTCGACCGGCACGGTCACGACTCGTCCTGCCCGGCGCGGCGGATCCGGATCGGTCCCTACAGCGGGTCGGTGAGCAACAGCTCCCACACCGCGAGGCCGTGCAGGTTGCGGCTCAGCGCGAGGCTGCGGCGCGCCGAGAGGGACCGGGAGTCGGACCACCAGACGACGGTGTCGTCCGGGAGCGTTGCGGTCCACTCGGCCTGGCGTGGGTCCCAGCGTCCGAGGTCGACTGCGAGGGCACGGGAGTCCTCGTCGCTGAGCTGTTTGCCGTCTGATCCGTTACCCGGCCAGGAGTAGCCGTAGCCAGCTACGCCGAGGTCGATGCGGGCGGTGGGCACGCCAGCGGCAATGAGGGCATCGAGGGCCTCGGTGGCCCAGGGAAGTCCGCCGACGGGGCCGGGCTTCGACCGGCTTGGACCGTGCTGGTCGTAGGCCAACAGTACGACCCGCGCCAGTTGGGGCGTCAACCGAGCGAAGTCGTAGCCCGCGTCCCGGTAGCGGGAGGGGGAACTCTTGGCCATCACCGCCATAGACACCGACCGTGGTGCCCCGAGCGAATCGTGCAGTTGGGTGGTGAAGCTGACCAGACCGGGGGAGTCGTCGGCACCGAGCGATTCCAGGTCGATCTGCACTCCGTCGAATCCTCCGTCGGCGACCTTCGTCACGAGGTCGGCGATCACAGCGTTTCGGTGCTCTGGACTCCCGAGGAGCGCCGTCGCGGTCTTCGGCGAGAAGTCTCCCGTCGCGTCGTCATAGTTGCTCACGAGCAGTTCGGCGGTGAGCCCACGGGAGTGCGCAGCCGCAACCAGTGCTGCCGCATTGTCCGGAAGTTTCGACACGGCGTTCCCGGCGGCCGAGACAGTGACGCCATCAATGCCAATGGTGGTGATGGCATGCGCATCGCGCTCGAGAGAGGTGGCATTCGCGGTGTTCGCCACCATATAGAGCTCGGTCGGGATCGCCGGGAGAGTGGCCGTCGCCGAGGGCGTCGCGCCCGTCGTCGCGCCCGTCACCGCGCATCCGCTCAACAGCAGGAATGCTGCGGCGAGACCGAGAGCGGTGGTGATTCGGATCCGCATGCCGCACCTCCTCTCGCCAATACTCGACCCCACTACTCCACCGAAGGGGCCTTAGCCACTGTGACCTCGACCCAGAGTAGACGGGCGGGGCAAGCCGAGCGAATCGGCCGCGCCGCGCGAGTTCCCTTCAGTCCTCGCCGATGTCCTCGTTCCACAGTGCCGGATGCTCGATCGTGAACTCACCCATCATCGCAATGAGATCCGGGTCGTTGATCACGGTGAGGCTCACACCGTTTTCGGCCAGCCAGTCCTGCCCGCCGAGGAAAGTCTGATCGTCGCCGACCACCACTCGGCCGATGCCGAACTGGCGCACGAGACCGGAGCAATACCAGCACGGTGAGAGCGTGGTGACCATTACCGTATTGCGATAGCTGCGCTGCCGACCGGCATTGTGGAACGCATTGGTCTCGGCGTGCATGGCGGCGTCGTCATCCTGCACTCGGCGATTGTGGCCGCTGCCGAGCAGCGTCCCGTCCGAGGCGAAGAGAGCAGCCCCGATCGGGATGCCACCCTCTGAGGCGCTGAGCTCCGCCTCGGCGGTCGCGACCGCGAGCTTCTCAGCATCGGTCGGGTAGAGCCGTCCGACGATGCCGGAAGTGCTGGTCGTCATGCGACGGCGTCCGCGGCATCGACTCCGGGCACTTCCGAGGGCGCGCTCTCCAGGGGGCCGCCGAGGGACGGCCGGATTATCCGGAACAGCAGCAGGTAAGCCGACGCCGAGAGCAGTAATCCCACGATCGCGGTGAGGTCCCCGATCGCGGGAGCCACCGTCGGAATGAGCCCGACGTAAAAGCTCTGGTTGGAGAAGAGCACGATCGACACGATCAGTCCGACGAGGAAGGCAGCAATACCGGCGGTGTTGCGGTAACGCGCGACATCCGTCACGATCGACGCGATCTCGGTGCCCCGGCGCAGATATCGGTCGACGAGCACGACACCCAGCCACGGGGCGATCCAGTAGGCGATCACCAACAGGAAGTTCTCATAGGTGTGTCCGGCATCGGGCAAAGCGCTCCAGGCGATGAAGAAACCGACCACTCCAAAGCCGAGTGCGATGATCGCGCGACGCAGGGCGAACGGGATCTTGATGCCGGCGGCGAGGAACGACATCGACCCCGAGTAGATGTTGAGCGCGTTCGCGGCGATCGCTCCGATCGTGATCGCGACCAGGGTGAGGTCTTTGATGACGACGGGCATGCTCGCGGTGAATGACGTGGTCGGGTCGCCCGGGTTGAAGCCCGCGATCGTCGCGGCGGCGGCGCCTGCGGTCATCAGCACTATGCAGGAGATGAAGTTGCCGAGTCCCGCCGCCCAGACGATGGTGATGCGCTTCGTCGCGGCCGGGAGGTACCGGCTGTAATCCGAGGCGTAGGGGTTCCACCCTGCGGCATACCCGAACGCGGCACCGGCAGCGAGGGTGAAGCCGCCGAAGCTGAAGTTGCCCGCCTTCTGTGTGAAGCCGAGATCGGCGTGCAGGAAGATCGTGACGGTCGCGACGATGAAGATTGCACCGAGGAGGTAGCTCGAATAGCGCTCGAAAACCTGCACGAGGTCGTGGCCGACGAAAGCCACCGCCACCACGATAACGACGACGATGAGCAGCGAAAGCACAGTCGGCATACCGGTAAGCGTGGAGAGGGCGAAGGCTCCACTCACCGAGTTGACCGCGAACCAGCCAAGCCCCGCCATCACAGTGTTGAGAGCGGCGGGCAGGATGTTGCCGCGGTACCCGAACGCTGTGCGACTGAGCACCATCTGGGCCAGGCCCTCACGGGGACCCCACGTGGAGAGGATGCCCTGGGTCAACCCACCCACGGCTGTCCCGAGGACCAGTGCGAGCATCGCCTGCCAGAATCCGAGCCCGAAGAAGGCAACCGCGATCACTCCCACGAAGATCGTGGCGAATTCGAGGTTCGGCGCCGTCCAGGTGGTGAACAGCTGCCAGGGGGAACCGTGCCGGCGCCCGGCGGAGATCGCCTCGATCCCACCGGGCTCGATTGTCGTGGTGCGCTCAGGGGTGACGAGGATCGCCGCAGTATCAGTCATTATCGAATTTTAAGGACGCCCGACCACCGGCCGATGCCGTTTCCGCAGAATGTCACATGCTGTTAACACGATTGGTCTTCACTCCTCAGGAGATCGACCCCGCAGCTTCTCCAGGTCCCGGCGTTCTCGTTTGGTGGGACGCCCCGCTCCCCGGTCGCGCTGGATCGTGGCCGCAACCTCTTCCTTCGGCGGTGGCGGTGGCGTGAGATCGACGAGACACTCCACCGCCACGGCGGCGCCAACGCGCTTCGCGACGAGGCGGGCTACCTGCACGGTGCGTTCGAGGTCCGTATTGCGCAGTCTCACCTCGTCGCCGATGTGCACCGGCTGCGCGGCCTTGGCACGCTCCCCGTTCACCTGCACGTGACCGGCACGGCAGGCCGCCGTCGCCGCCGACCGGGTCTTCGCCAGGCGCACGGCCCAGATCCAGCTGTCGACGCGCGTGCTCGCCCTCGCATCCATTCTTCGACTCTACGACCTGGCAAAAGCCCGTGACATCGGGCTCTCAGGCGTCGGCGAGATCGTGTTCTCGGTCACCGGGGGAGCGGGACGCCGGTTTGGTCGCCGATAGACTCACCTCGTGGAACCCCAGGAGAGCTACCAGGTGAGTTCCCGCATCTTCACGATCCCCAACATCCTGAGCTTTGTCCGGCTGTTGCTTGTTCCGGTGTTCCTCGTGCTGATAGTGCGCGGCGAAGACGGTTTGGCCCTCCTCGTCCTCGTGATCTCGAGCGTCACCGACTTCCTCGACGGGATCATCGCCCGCAGGCTCAATCAGATCACGCGCCTCGGCCAGTTGCTCGACCCCGCAGCAGATCGTCTCTTCATCTTCACCGCGCTGATCGGGCTCGCCATTCGCGGCGTCATCCCGTGGTGGCTTGTGATTGTGATCGTGGGCCGGGATGTCATGCTCGCCATTCTCGGGGTCACGCTGGCGAATTTCGGCTACGGTCCTCTTCCCGTGCATCACCTCGGCAAGGTGGCCACGTTCTGCCTGTTCTACGCGCTTCCGATCCTGATGATCGGGCAGGCATTCCCTGCGCTGGCATGGATCACGGTGCCCTTCGGGTGGGCGTTCGCACTCTGGGGAGCCTTCCTGTACTGGTGGGCCGGCATCATTTATCTGCGCGAAACCGTGCGGGTCATAAGAATCCCGTGACCCGGCGCGGTCATCGAATCAGATACGCTGGACCGCTAGCAAGGATCGCCACCCGAAAGGCGATCAGGGACACGCCGTTCGCGACAGCTCGGCGAATATGGGAGATGCGAAATGGTCGATCCGGGCAACCAGGATGACGCGGCAGGAGACCGGCCTCGTGACACCGATACCACCCTCCACTTGACCACCGACTTCGAGGCGCAGCTCGCGGCCCTCGAAGGCGAAGTGTCCGCGGAAGAGAAGGCGTCGATCGCCGCGCTACCCTCCGGGTCCGCCCTGCTTGTGGTGCGCCGTGGTCCGAACACCGGTGCACGTTTCCTTCTCGACGCCGACGTGACGACCGCGGGCCGTCATCCGAATGCGGACATTCTTCTGGACGACGTGACCGTCTCGCGGCGTCACACCGAGTTTCTCCGCCACGGCACCGCTTTCGAGATCAAAGACCTCGGCTCGCTCAACGGCACCTACTTCGACGGCGTGCGCATCGACACCGCTCTTCTTCGCGACGGGGCGGAGGTGCAGGTGGGTAAGTTCCGTCTCACCTTCTACGCCTCCCGATTGGATCTCACGCGCCAGGCGAGCAGGTAATGGCCCGCACGTCTGTCCAGGCTCGTCTGCCTGGGGTCGCTCCGTTGCTCAGCATCGGGCAGGTACTCGCCCGGCTCACCGCCGAGTTTCCCGACCTGACCCCGTCTAAGCTCCGTTTCCTCGAGGAACGCCAGCTCATCTCCCCGGCCCGCACCGAATCCGGCTATCGTAAATTCTCGCCGATCGACCTGGACCGCCTGCGCTTCGTGCTCACCATGCAGCGCGATCACTACCTGCCTCTCAAGGTCATCCGCGGCTATCTGGACGAGCTGGATGCCGGCCGCCCGCCCGTGCTGCCGGGCGGGTCTACGTTCGCGTCCCCATCCATCCTCTCGGCGGAGCGGCGCATGCCTCGTGACGAATTGATCCGCGAAGCAGGAGCAACGCCGCAGCTGCTCAACGACGCCGTCTCCTCGTCGCTCGTAGCCCCCGCCGATCTCTACGGTGAGGAAGCACTCGCGGTGCTCACCTCGCTCGCGGAGCTGCAGCGCTCCGGAATAGAGCCGCGACACCTGCGCGGCTTCCGTGCCGCTGCCGAGCGAGAGCTCGGCCTGATCGAAAGTGCCCTCATCCCGGTCGCGCGCAGAAAAGACGCGTCAAGCCGGGCCAAGGCGGGCGAACTCGCGCGCGAAATCGCTGGTCAGCTCGAGATCGTGCGATCGAGCCTGATTCGCTCGGCGCTGTCGCGCCTCGACCCCTAAGCTGAAACCCCCCGATCGTCGACGTCGAGAGCACGATCTCGCCGACACGCCGACACCTCTGATTCGCAAAGAGGCCGGACTGGGCGGTCCTCTTAGGTAACGTGGGTCGAGACAGAAGTATCAACTACTCCTTGAGAGTTGAGGGCGGTCGACAACAGGTGGAAGGCAGTCAGATGAGTGAGCTCAGTACCCGTAACGAGGATTCGCGTTACGACCTCGGACTGCTCTTCACCGACGGCCTGCCCGACCTCGACAACTCCGCCGGCTATCGCGGTGCGATCGCCGCACGCGCCGCTGGCATCAGCTACCGTCAGCTGGACTACTGGGCCCGCACGGAGCTTGTAGAGCCGACGGTGCGGGGCGCCGCCGGCTCCGGCTCGCAGCGTCTCTATGGTTTTCGCGACATCCTCGTGCTCAAGTTGGTCAAGCGCCTGCTCGACACCGGAATCTCGCTGCAGCAGATCCGCACGGCCGTCAACCAGCTGCGCGAAGCCGGAGTGAGCGACCTCGCGCAGACAACGCTGATGAGTGATGGTGCGAGCGTCTACCTCTGTACCTCCAACGACGAGGTCATCGACCTGGTCAGCCGCGGCCAGGGGGTCTTCGGCATCGCCGTGGGTAAGGTGCTGCGCGAGGTGGAGAACAGCCTCGTGGAGCTCGACTCGGAGCGTCCGGAGGTGGCAGACGAGCTCGCCGCCCGTCGAGCCACTCGAGCCTCGTAGGGCCTGCGGCTTCGCCCCGTCGTCCTGCACACGCTGTGACGCGGCATCCCCACCCGGGCGACCCTTGGCATTCCTGTACGAAATGCAGGAGTGCGCGTGACGCGAGGGACGGATGAGGCTCGCCTGCACCATCCGTCACAGGTTTTCCTGCATTTCGAGGGGGAAACGGGGACGTTACGAGAACGGGCTGGGCCAGCGGATGCTCGAGGCCGGTGGATCCCGAACCACCATCGAGCTACGGCTAGGCGGTGACCGCGTACTCGCCGATCTTCGCGGTGCGCAGCACGCGGTCGAGCAGCAGGTCGAAGTTGTGGGCCATCTCCTGGGCGCTCTCACCCGGCCAGACGTGTAGCGGCTTGGCGGCGCCCTGCGCCTGCTGAAGCGATGTGCGTTCCGGCAGTTGGGGGCTGAGCACCAGGGGGCCGAACATGTCCCGTAGTTCCTTGATGCGGAACTGGTGCTCGAGCGACTGCACGCGAGCGCGGTTCACGATGATGCCGAGAGGCTGGAGCCGGGGGGAGAGGCCGCGACGGATCTCTTCGATGGCACGAAGAGCGCGGTCTGCGGCGGCGACTGAGAAGAGTCCCGGCTCCGTCACGACGGTCACGCGATCCGAGGCCGCCCAGGCGGTGCGGGTGAGGGCGTTCAGCGACGGGGCGCAGTCGATGAGCACGAGGTCGTAGTCCGCCTCGACGGTGGAGAGGGCTTCCTCGAGCTTCCAGATGTCCTTGATGCTCGGGTGCGGACCGTCGAAGTTGATGGCTGCCGGGCTGCCGATCATCACGTCGATCGTGCCGGGCCGGCCCCGGGTCCAGCCGCTCGGAGCGATCGCGGCACGCACGATTTTCTCCTTCGGCGACGCGAGAACATCGGCGACGTTGAGGTGACCGGCGACATTGATGTCCATGCCGGTCGACACATCGGACTGGGGGTCGAGGTCCACGACGAGGGTTCGCAACCCTTTCGAGAAGGCTGCTGAGGCCAGCCCGAGTGTCACTGTAGTCTTTCCGACCCCACCCTTGAGAGAGCTGACGCTGAGTACATGCACGAGGGTCCACGATACCTTCACTAGTCTTAAAGAACCTAAATCTTGGGTGTCTGCACAGCGCCTTGACGGGGAATCGACCGTATCTCTCGGCCCTAAGCTGGCCGGAGATTCGAAAGGACCAGATGTTCACCAAGATCCTCGTGGCCAACCGTGGCGAAATCGCGATCCGTGCCTTTCGTGCCGCCTATGAGCTCGGCGCCCAGACCGTCGCTGTCTTCCCCTACGAAGACCGCAACTCGATGCATCGCCTCAAGGCGAACGAGGCGTACCAGATCGGCGAGCCGGGACATCCGGTGCGCGCGTACCTCAATGTCTCGGAGATCATCCGTGTCGCCCTCGAGTGCGGCGCTGACGCCATCTACCCGGGCTACGGATTCCTCTCGGAGAATCCGGAACTCGCTGAAGCGGCCGCAGCCGCAGGCATCACCTTCATCGGTCCGGGCCAGCACGTGCTGGAAATGGCGGGCAACAAGGTGACGGCCAAGGAATACGCGATTGCCGCGGGTGTTCCCGTGCTTGCGTCCACCCCGGCGTCCAGGGACGTCGACGAGTTGCTTTCCGGTGCGGATGCGATCGGCTTCCCGATCTTCGCCAAGGCGGTCGCTGGCGGCGGCGGCCGAGGGATGCGTCGGGTCGAGAAGAAGGACGATCTGCGCGCCGCTCTCCTCGAGGCCATGCGCGAGGCCGACAGCGCCTTCGGTGACCCGACCATGTTCCTCGAGCAGGCTGTGGTGCGTCCGCGACACATTGAGGTGCAGATTCTCGCGGATGCCACGGGCGAGACCGTGCACCTGTTCGAGCGAGACTGCTCGGTGCAGCGTCGCCACCAGAAGGTGATCGAGATCGCGCCGGCTCCGAACCTGGACGAGGTGACCCGCCAGGCCATGTATCGCGATGCGATCGCCTTCGCCAGGTCGATCGGCTACGTCAACGCGGGCACCGTCGAATTCCTGCTCGACACCGCGGGGGAGCGCAAGGGCCAGCATGTGTTCATCGAAATGAACCCGCGCATCCAGGTCGAGCACACCGTGACCGAGGAGGTCACCGACATCGACCTCGTGCAGTCGCAGATGCGCATCGCCTACGGCCAGTCGCTTGCCGAGCTGGGGCTCCACCAGGAAGACATCCACCTGCGTGGCGCCGCCCTCCAGTGCCGCATCACGACGGAGGATCCGGCCGCGGGCTTCCGCCCCGACACCGGCAAGATCACCACCTACCGCTCGCCCGGTGGTGGTGGCATCCGTCTCGATGGCGGCACGATCAACCCCGGCACGCAGATCAGTCCGCACTTCGACTCCATGCTCGTGAAGATGACCTGTCGCGGGCGGGACTTCCCGGCCGCGGTGGCCCGTGCCAAGCGAGGACTCGCGGAGTTTCGTATCCGTGGTGTCTCCACCAACATCCCGTTCCTCCAGGCCGTCCTCGACGACCCGTCTTTCCAGGCCGGCGACCTCAGCACATCGTTCATCGAGGAGCGTCCGGAACTTTTCGAGACCTACCAGTCGAAGGACCGCGGCACCAAGATCCTCAACTGGCTTGCGGATGTCACGGTCAACCGTCCGAACGGTGATGGCGCTGGCATTCTCAACCCGGCCCTCAAACTGCCGGATATCGACCTCAGCCAGCCCGCGCCGGCCGGTTCCCGCCAGCGCCTGCTCGAACTCGGCCCGGTCGGATTCGCCGCCGCGCTGCGCGCCCAGAGCGCCCTCGCAGTCACCGAGACCACCTTCCGCGACGCCCACCAGTCGCTGCTCGCCACGCGGGTGCGCACCAAGGATCTCGTGGCCGTCGCCCCCTACGTCGCTCGCATGACCCCGCAGTTGCTCTCGGTCGAGGCGTGGGGCGGCGCGACCTATGACGTCGCGCTGCGCTTCCTGGGCGAGGACCCCTGGGATCGCCTCGCGGCCATGCGAGAGGCGCTGCCGAACGTCGCCATCCAGATGCTGTTGCGCGGTCGCAACACGGTGGGCTACACGCCGTATCCGACCGAGGTGACGGATGCCTTCGTGCGCGAGGCCACCTCGACGGGCGTCGACATCTTTCGCATTTTCGACGCTCTCAACGACGTGTCGCAGATGCGTCCGGCCATCGATTCCGTGCTCGAGACCGGATCCGCCGTGGCCGAGGTGGGCCTCTGCTACACGGGTGACCTGCTCGACCCCGCCGAGGACCTCTACACCCTCGACTATTATCTGGCGCTTGCGGAGCAGATCGTCGACGCCGGCGCGCATATCATCGCCATCAAGGACATGGCGGGGCTCCTGCGGGCGAGCGCGGCCGAGAAGCTCGTGACCGCCCTGCGCGACCGCTTCGAGCTCCCCGTGCACGTGCATACCCACGACACCGCCGGCGGCCAGCTCGCCACCCTGCTCGCCGCCAGCCGCGCCGGGGCGGACGCGGTGGACGTCGCGAGTGCGCCGATGGCCGGAACGACCAGCCAGCCCTCGGCATCCGCTCTTGTCGCTGCCCTCGCTCACACCGAGCGTGATACCGGAATCTCGCTCCAGGCCGTCTCCGACCTCGAGCCGTACTGGGAAGCCGTTCGTCACGCGTACAAGCCGTTCGAGTCGGGACTGCCCGGTCCGACGGGCCGCGTCTACCACCATGAGATCCCCGGGGGCCAGCTGTCGAACCTGCGCCAACAGGCGATCGCCCTCGGACTCGCCGACCAGTTCGAGAAGATCGAAGACCTCTACGCGGCGGCAAACAAGATGCTGGGTCGTCCGCCGAAGGTCACTCCCTCCTCGAAGGTCGTCGGCGACCTGGCACTGGCCCTGGCGGCGGCGAACGCCGATCCTGCCGATTTCGAAGAGAACCCCGACCGCTACGACATCCCCGACTCGGTCGTCGGCTTCATGGCCGGAGAGCTCGG
This sequence comes from Actinomycetales bacterium, assembly GCA_038203515.1. Classification (GTDB taxonomy): domain Bacteria; phylum Actinomycetota; class Actinomycetes; order Actinomycetales; family Microbacteriaceae; genus Lacisediminihabitans. The sequence goes on from JBBRDX010000003.1 coordinate 46,335, forward strand.
CGACCTGCCGGGCGGATGGCCGGAACCGTTCCGTTCCAAGGTGCTCGCGGGACGGACGGTGAAGATCGGCATCGAGGAGATCACGGATGCCGATCGTGCGGGTCTCGCCGGCGATGCGGAGTCCCGCCGGTCCACCCTCAACCGCCTGCTCTTCGCAGCCCCGACCAAGGCCTTCGAAGCGGTGCGCGAGCAGTACGGTGACCTCTCGGTCATCGACACCGTCGACTACCTGTATGGATTGCGCCAGGGCCAGGAGCACGTGATCGACATCGAGAAGGGCGTGAGCCTCTACATCGGTCTCGAGGCCATCGGGGACGCCGACGACAAGGGCATGCGCACCGTGATGACCGTGATCAACGGCCAGATGCGGCCCGTGTTCGCCCGGGATCGCGGTATCACCGTCGACAGTACGGCGGCGGAGAAGGCGGATCCCGCGGTCCTCGGCCAGGTCGCCGCACCGTTCTCCGGTGTGGTGACACTGCAGGTCACCGAGGGGGACACCGTCACGGTCGGCCAGAGCGTGGCATCGATCGAAGCGATGAAGATGGAGGCGGCCATCACCGCCTCGGTTGCCGGGATCGTGAGGCGACTCGCCATCCCACGCACGCAGCAGGTGGATGCCGGTGACCTCTTGGTGGTCATCGAGCCGGCCTGAGCCAGCGGATCGGTGGAACCGGGCCGATCGCGGTTGCAGTCGACTCCACGCTGGGCCGTTCGTCCCCCGATGTAGAGTGGGGGGCTGTCATTGCGCTACGTTCAGCACGACGAAGGGTTGTTGGTATGTCGAGCAGAAGCAGGGAATCGGAGAGCCGCGATCCGCGCTCCGATTCCGAAGCGGGCTACGACTTCGCCGACGGCGCTGCGGATGACCTCGCCGCGAACCTTCCGCGAAGTCTGTCCATCGAAGTGAGCCTTCCGACGACCGTGCACGCCGCGCCCGACGACGAACTGGCGGTGTCGATCGTCGAGGTGCCGGTGAATCCGGGCTCGGTAGAGGCGGTGACACCCGCCACGATGTCCATCGCCGTCGTCGCACCGGCCCCGCTCCCGCAACCCGCTCCCGCGCCAGTCGTCATTCCGGAGCTCCCGAGCAACGACGAACGAGCCCTCAGCCGTCGCGACCTCAGTCGGCGTGAGCGCGTCCGTGGTGAGGTCTCCGCGACGCCGGAGCCCGCTAACATGCTCACAGCCGACCGGCTGATCGTGGCGCGCAAGCAGAAGCGCGCCAAGCCGGAGGGTGGACTCAACGCCTTCCTCTACGCCGCCACTCTTCACCTGGTAAATCGCGGGGACTCTCCGCGGGTCGTGGTCCGCAAAGCCGTAGAGGCCCGCGTCGACAAGAGGTTCGAGGGCGGTGCCCGCTTCATTCCGGTGCTGACTCGCAAGGGCGGCGTCGGTAAGACCACGATCACGGCATTGCTCGGGATGGCGCTCAGCGACATCCGTGAGGACCGCATCATCGCGATCGACGCGAACCCCGACCGTGGCACGCTGTCCGAACGTGTCAACAAGCAGACACGCTCCACCGTGCGAGATGTCGTGACGCTGGCGCCGACCATCAATAGCTTCAACGACTTCACCACGATGGTCTCGCGTGATGAGACGAGGCTCGACATCCTCGCGTCCGACACCGACCCGCTGCTCTCCGAGGCGTTCGACGAGAACGACTACAACGTGGTGGCCGACCTCGCCGCGCGCTTCTATTCGATCGTTCTCACGGACTGCGGCACGGGCATCGTGCATTCGGTGATGCGGGCGACCCTCCAGCGGGCAGACTCGGTGGTGGTCGTCTCCGGGGGCAGCGTCGACGAGGCGCGACTCGCGTCCGAGACCCTCACCTGGCTGGAGGCCAATGGGTACCAGCATCTCGTGAAGAATGCGGTGGTGGCACTCAACACCGCCACACAGGGCACCAATCTCGTGAAGCTCGAAGAGATCGAAGCACACTTCAAGTCCCGCGTAAGAGAGATTGTGCGCATCCCCTACGACCCGCAGCTCGCCGCCGGTTCCGTCATCAACTACCGCGATCTCAAGCCGCTCACGAAGGCATCCGCCCGCGAGCTCGCCGCACTCGTCGTCGACGGACTGCCGTCCCGCCAGGGAGCCTGAGCGACCGCTGTCCGTCGTCTCCGTCGGTACGCGATATCACCCACCACCCTCGAAAGTGAGCCACCGAGCATGACCGAGCGACAGATCCGTATCTTCGGTGATCCCGTGCTGAAGACCGTATCCGACCCGATCCGCCCGACGGACGACGTCACGGGGCTGATCAGCGACCTCCTCGACACCGTGAAGATTCCCGGTCGGGCCGGGGTCGCCGCGCCACAGATCGGTGTCAACCAGCGGGCATTCAGCTTCAACGTCGACGGGGAGATCGGGTACATCATCAACCCGGTACTCGTGGAGCTGTCGGGCGAGCCAGAGCTCGTGGACGAAGGTTGCCTCTCGGTGCCCGGCTTCTACTTCGAGCGGTTGCGCTATCCATTCGCACGGGTCACCGGCGTCGACCTCGAGGGCAATGCGATCGAACTGAGCGGTGAGGGCGTCATGGCCCAGGCGCTGCAGCACGAAACGGACCACCTCGATGGAACGCTCTACATCGACGGCCTGGAGAAGGGTCTACGCCGGGAGGCGATGCAGGCCATCCGGAGCAGCGATTGGTTCTAGCCGGCGCTGCTGATGGGCGGCGCCTCAGCTAGATCGAGATCCCTTCCGTCGCGGGAGCGCCCTGGTACATGCGCTCGATGTCCGCGGCGAAGTCTGTGAGGATCACGTTGCGCTTGATGCTGAGCTTTGGCGTGAGATGCCCGCTCGCCTCGCTGAGCTCGCGGGTGAGGATCACGAACTTGCGGATGGACTCCGCCCGCGAGACCGTGGCGTTCCCAGCATCCACAGCCCGCTGGATCTCCGCGACAACCTTCGGATGCGTCGCCGCCTCCTCGATCGACATGTTGGGGTCCTCGCCGTTGTTGTTGAGCCACACCGGCAGCATCTCTTCGTCGAGCTTGACCAGCGCCGCGATGAACGGCTTCCGTTCGCCCACCACGATCACCTGGTCCACGATCGGATTGGCACGGATGGGGTCCTCGAGCTGGGCGGGCGATACGTTCTTACCCCCGGCGGTGACGATGATCTCCTTCTTGCGGCCGGTGATCGAGAGATAACCGTCCTCATCGAATTCGCCGATGTCGCCGGTTGTGAACCACTCGCCATCGAACACCTTCGCGGTCTCCTCCGGGTTCTGCCAGTATCCATCGAAGATGTTGATGCCCTTGGCCTGGATCTCGCCGTCTTCGGCGATGCGCACCGAGACGCCGGGAAGCGGTGGGCCCACTTTGCCGATCTTGAAGTTCGACGCACGGTTCACCGAGATCGGGGCTGTGGTCTCGGTGAGCCCGTACCCTTCGAGGATCGTGATTCCGAGGCTCCGGTAGAAGTGGCCGAGCCGCAGACCGAGGGGGGCTGATCCCGAGACAGCGAACTTGACGTTTCCACCCATCGCCGCGCGGATCTTCGACAGCACGAGACGATCGAACACCGCGAACTGCAGCTTGAGCGAGAGAGGCACATTTC
>JBBRDX010000004.1:0-47122 GCA_038203515.1 Actinomycetales bacterium
AGCCACGCGGCGAGAGTCGTGTCGAATACGACGCCGTCGATGGGCAGCCCCGCCTTCTGCAGCCGCTTCAGCGCCGGCTTGTAGTCGAAGAGATACTTGGGCGCCGGTGAAGCGAGCCAGGCGGCAAGTGCGTCGTAGTCCGGGCGGCCCTCGGCCCACGGTACATAGGCCGAGTCATCCGCCGTCGCGAGCCCGAAGCCGGTGATCCCCTCCGGTCCGACTTCGAGGTGCAGCCCGAGAGGGCGGGTGCCCTTCGCGCTGACCGTGGCGATCCAGTGCCCGAGCTCCTCATCGATCATCGTGCGCACGCCGGGGATCTCCGATCCCGGTGTCGTCGAACCTTCACCGGTCGACTCGGTCGACACCGGATCTCCCGCCGCGGCGGCGATCTTGAGCACTCGGTCGAGCAGGGTGCGGAACTGCAGCTTGTCGAAGACCTCCCGCACCGCCGCCTCGTCGATGGGCCGGCGGTCGAGATCGTGGGGGCCGACCGGCAATTCCACGTCGGTGAGCAGGTGATTGAGCTTTCGATTGCGGATGGCCCGGTCCTGTTGTTCGCGGAGCTTTTCTCCGACGACACCGGTGATCTCGTCCGCGTGGGCGAGTACTTCGTCGAGGCCGCCGTACAGGGTGATCCACTTGACGTCGGTCTTCTCCCCCACCTTGTCGATGCCGATGAGAGTATCGCTCGTCTCCCCGACCAGGGCCGCGACATCCGGATACTGGTGCGGTTCGATGCCGTAGCGCTCGAAGACGGCATCGCGGTCGTAGCGCTTGAGTTCGGACACTCCTCGAGCGTTCGGATAGAGCAAAGTCACGTCGTCGTTGACCATCTGGATCGCATCCCGGTCGCCAGAAACGATCAGCACGCGGAACCCCTCCTGCGCGCCCTTCACGGCGAGGGTGGCCAGGATGTCGTCGGCCTCGTAGTCCTCCTTCGAGATCGTCGTGATGCCCATGGCGTGCAGAGCCTCCTCAAGCAGGGGGATCTGGCCGATGAACTCCACCGGAGTCTCGCCACGGGTGCCCTTGTATTCGGGGTATTCCCTGGTGCGAAAGGAGTAGCGGGAGATGTCGAAGGCCACCGCGAGATGAGTGGGTTTCTCCCTCTGCAGGAGGTTGAGCATCATCGAGATGAACCCGTGGATCGCGTTGGTGTGCTGACCCTCCCGGTTCTGAAAGCTGTCGACGGGCAGGGCATAGAACGCCCGGAAGGCAAGCGAATGCCCGTCGATAACGAGGAGGGTAGGCTTTTCGTTGTCCGGCACGAGGCCAGCCTATCCGCGGTCGCCGACACCCCGCAGCCCGCCAGGAAGAAGACGATGACCATCATCCCCGACGATCTGGACCCGGAATTGATGGAGCGGCTCGTGAACTCCGGTGGCGGTCCGCTCGCCCAGAAGATGGGCTTCGAATTCCTCGAACTCTCGGCCGAACGGTCGGTTGCGACTATGCCGGTCGAAGGCAATACCCAGGTCGTCGGGCTGCTCCACGGGGGCGCGCACGTCGTGCTCGCCGAGACCCTGGGATCCGTGTCATCCGCGATTCATGCCGGCCCGGGTCGCATCGCCGTCGGCATCGAGATCAACGCAACCCACAGTCGATCGATCACATCCGGGCTCGTCACGGGCACCTGCACGGCACTCAGTCTGGGACGCACACTCGCCACCCATGAAATCGTGATGCGCGACGAGCAGGGCCGACGACTGTCGACAGTGCGCATGACGAATTTCCTGCGAGACGCCTGACGCCCAGGGTATTCCGGACTGTGGCCACGGGCGGATGCCCAGTCGGACACACCAGCGCGTTCCGCATCAACAGGCGTGTCGGGTGATCAACCCACCCTCGGCAACACCCTGATGCGGAGGCAGCGTCGCACTCGATCACGACACTTCCACGTGGCTACTTTTTGGCCGCTACTTCTTTGCGGAGAGCTGCTCGATGATCGCCTGGGCGACGTCGTGCATGGTGAGGCGACGATCCATGGATGCCTTCTGGATCCAACGGAACGCCTCGGGCTCGGTGAGGCCCATCTTCTCGTTGAGCAGACCCTTGGCGCGATCGACGAGCTTGCGAGTCTCGAAGCGCTCGACGAGGTCGGTCACCTCTGCTTCGAGAGTGATGATCTGGGCGTATCGCGCGAGAGCAATCTCGATGGCTGGCAGCAGGTCGTTGGGGGTGAAGGGCTTGACGACGTAGGCGAGGGCGCCAGCCTCGGTCGCGCGCTCGACGAGCTCTTTCTGGCTGAATGCGGTGAGCAGCACGACGGGCGCGATGTGGTTCTTGGTGAGGCGTTCCGCGGCGGAGATACCGTCGAGAAGCGGCATCTTCACGTCCATGATGACGAGATCGGGGCGGAGCTCGGTAGCCAGTGCCACCGCCGTCTCGCCGTCTCCGGCCTCGCCGACAACCTCGAAGCCATTGTCTCGAAGGGTTTCGACGATGTCGAGGCGGATGAGCGACTCATCCTCGGCCACCACGACACGGCGGGGGGGCTGAGTAGCGTTTTCCTGGTCTGGCACGAGGACAACTCTACGGTATTCTTGGGCTCGGTATCGTGCGCCGGTGTGGCGGAATGGCAGACGCGGAGCACTCAAAATGCTTTGCTCGCAAGGGCGTGTGGGTTCGAGTCCCACCACCGGCACGGCGGTTTCACGACTCGCTGCTCGCGGCCGGTCAGGCTCGGGCAGTTGCCACGAACGCTGTGACAAGCGGATGCGGCGAGGCCGTCATCCAGTCCCGCAATACCGACACCGCATGATCGTGCCGCTCCGGCATCAGTGCGGAGAGCACCGGTCCGTAGGGCGTACCGAGGATGCCGTTGACCGCGTCGTCGACGCTCGGCCAATCGAGCCGAAGTGAGGTGCTCTCCACCGTCACATCCTCGAAGCCGGCGAGGAGTTTCACGAGCTTCGGACGGGTCATCTTGAAGGAATCAAAATCCCACGCGCGCGGGAAAGGTTCTTCCAGGCCCTCGTCTCTCAAAACGTCACCGTAACTGTCGAAAGGCTCGAGTCGCATGGCCGCGACCCAGACGACGATGCCAAGGCGGCCGCCGGGGCGCAGTACTCGCTTCATCTCCGCCAGGGCGGTCGCCTGGTCGCGCACGAAGGGAAGTCCGTGCTGGCAGAGCACGACATCAACGGAGTCGTCGTCGAGCGGGATGGACGTCGCCGGAGCCTCAATCGTCTCGATTGGCGCGCCATCCGGATCTGCGTCGAGGGAGACCTCGGCGAGCATCCCGGCGCTGATGTCACTCGCGATCACCCGCCCGGTCGACCCGACCGCGGTCGCGGCCGCCCGGGCGACCGCGCCCGTGCCGGAGGCCACGTCCAAGACGGTGCCACCCGGCTTCGGCGCCACCAACGCCACCAGGTGTCGCGCCCAGGGCTCGAACACCGTCGGCAGAAGATAGTGGCGATAGTTTTCAGCGATCGAGTCCGATTGGAACAGGCTAGACGGGGCATCCTCAGTCAAGCTTCGCTCCTCGCAGGTTGATCAGTGATGCCCCTGCGTGGATAGGCTGTCGTCCGAGCGATCTAACTGACCCCGCTGGAGACCATGTGACCGACCTGCCTGCCCCTGTGCCCACCGTGCCTGCGACTCCCGCGGGGTGGTACCCCGACCACACCGGCGCCGCCCAGTTGCGCTGGTGGGATGGCGCGGCCTGGACTGAGAACGTGAGCGCACCAGCGGCAGGTCCGGTGTCTGACGTTGCACCGTACTCGCTTCGACAGGCGCCGACGACGGTGCCGGCCGGCACCCCGGTGTACAACGTGTTCATCTGGATCATCACCCTGCTTCCGATACTCAGCATCGTGACTCTACTCACTCGCAGCACATCCGCACTAGTGGGATCGCAGATGGATCCGTATGCCATGTATCGCGACCCGGGCTACCTCGCATCACTTGCCATCGGCTCGGTTGTCTACGGTGGTGCAGTGCTCCTGGCCTATTTGGACCGCAAAAGACTGTTGCGGGACGGCTTCGATCGACCGTTCCACTGGGCCTGGACTTTCTTCAGTGGCGGGGTCTACGTGATCGGACGCTCGATCATCGTCGGCCGACGCGCGGGTCGTGGGCGAGCGCCGATCTGGGTCTGGATTGCCATCATGCTGCTCGTCACCGTCCTCGCGGTGGTGAGAGTTGGCCAGATGATGGCAACGCTGATGGGCACAATCCCACTCTCGAGCTGACGACGCCTGCGGAGTCGGATCAACGCTAGGGTGGGGTACAACTTCAGGAGCACCCCATGGGTAGTTTGCTGTACGGCAATCCGGGTACCGAGATCAGTTTCGATGATCGTGCTCTCATGCATCTTCAGGTGGTGATTACGGCGAAGCTTCGGCGCCGGGAGAGCTTCCTCTTCACCTGGACCAATTCTCCGGATGTCGCGAGCGGGCGCAGCTCCATCTGGCTCGACCCCAGCAGCGCGATCCTCTACCGGTTCGCCGGCAGCCGCACCCCGTCCCTCAACCGGGAGTGGATCGAAGCCCTGATGCTCTCCGCGAACAGTGCAGGTGGATTGTATTTCTCACCGGAGCCGGCCGCCAGCGCCCCGTCACCATCCCCGCCGCCGGCGGTCAAATCAGCCAACCGATGACCGACAGTCCGGCGGCCCACGGTCACCACGGCGTGGCTCACGCCCGGTATCGCGGAGCTCGCCGACGGTACCGTCTCCGCGACCTCGTGCACCGGATGTCGAGCCACGGCTCCCTGACGAAGGATGCTAGCGGGCCGTGGTCCGCCCGGGGCGGGTATCGCTCTGCGGTTTCTGCCGGGCAAGTTCGCCGCCGACCCGGCCCCCGTGGGGCCGACCATGATCGGCGAACTCCTCGCGGAAGTAGGCCATCTTCCACTGGCCGAACTCGATGCGGGTGCCCGTGCGAAGCACCTGCCCGCCATCTCTGCGCCCGCCTGCTCCGGCGAGGCGCGAGCTGCCCGACAGTTCCCCGATCGGGTAGAGGACGTACTCGTCATCTGCAGTGTGACGGATCTCAGCATGGAGGGAGCTCAGTCCCGCGAGTTGCAGGTCGGCCTCGGCGCCCGACCCGATAAGGGTACCGTCGGGAAGAAGGTTGAATTCTCGCGGCATCCTTCCGTCCCAATTCTTCGACCCCACGACGAAAATCAGCCGCGGACGCCCAGATCCCGGGACGTGATGCGTGGTGGTAGCGGTGCGCCTGATGCGCCGGCTAACGGTGGGCACGATGGGAAACAGAGTCTTCGGTGGCAGGGGAATTACAGGTGCCGTGCTGCCGCGTCGACGCAGAAGCGGAGCAATCGCGGCCGCGCTACCCAGTCTGATGTGCGGCGATCCGGTGATGACACGCTGGATCACCGGCGCATTCACGTCACCGATGCGGGCGATGACGCCGTCGGGTCCGCTCAGGGTGATGGACAACCCGAAACCCGCGATCTCCTGCGCAAGACCGCGGATGTCGGCCAGTTTCACGCTGCGCCCCTGCATCAGCATTTCGGGGCGGCTCGCGAATATTTCGACGTCCGTACCTGCCGCCGTGATCGTGCCTTCGAGCGCCGCGCCGCCTGCCGGCCCCGGCTCATCGAGTGAGAAGCTGAGATCGATCTCCAGCCGAGGAACGGCAACCATGGTCAGTTACGGTGCTGGTCTGCGCCGGCGGCCTGGTCGTCGCTGGTCGTGACTCGGAGGGTGCCATTGAGCTTCCAGGTGGCGCGTGGCGCGTCCGGTCCGATGTCTCGGGGCACCTCGACGACCATGTCGATGAAGCTGTAGTTGACTGCCGCACCACGTCCGGTGAGGTACGACCACATCTCCCGGCCGAGGTCGGTCCAGTCGCTGATATTGCGGCCTTCCGGTCCCGCCGAATCGCCGAATGGGCCTGAGACCTGCTGTGGATCAGTCATGATGAAATCCTTCCCGAGTAATGATTTTACCGTACCGAGAGCCCGAGGCCCGCCGTCGATTTCACAGCCGACGGCCAGTCTCATCCCTCTTACTTCTCGATGATATTCTGCGTTCAGTCCACAGCATATGCTGGCGCAACGGCATTATGCGCGTCGCCGACACGGTGCACGCGCATGTCGTTGGTGCCGCCGGAGATGCCGGGAGGGGAACCGGCGATGACGACGACCTTCTCGCCGATAACTGCACGATTGTGGCCGAGCAGGATGTCATCGACCTGGCCGAACAGCTCGTCGGTGTGGGTCTTGCGCTCGACCCGATAGGTCTCTGTGCCCCACACCCAGGCGAGGCGGTTGCGGATGCGCTCCTCCGGCGTGAAGGCGATGATCGGGATGCGGTGACGCAGCCGCGACATCCGCCGCACGGAGTCACCGGATTCCGTGAAGACACAGAGATACTTCGCCTCGACGAACTCGGCGACCTCAGCCGCCGCGAGCGTAATCGCCCCGCCCTGGGTACGCGGTTTGGTGCCAAGTTCCGCGATGCGCTCGAGTCCGTGCTCTTCGGTGGAGGTGATGATCCGCGCCATCGTCTGCACGGTGATCACGGGGTACTCCCCCACGCTGGTCTCACCGCTCAGCATGACAGCGTCGGCACCGTCAAGCACGGCATTGGCGACATCCGAGGTCTCGGCGCGGGTGGGGATGGGGCTGGAGATCATGGATTCGAGCATCTGGGTCGCGACGATGACCGGCTTCGCCATGCGGCGAGACAGCTCGACGGCGCGCTTTTGCACGATCGGAACCGCCTCAAGAGGGAGCTCGACGCCGAGGTCGCCGCGGGCGACCATGATGCCGTCGAATGCGTCGATGATCGCCTCGAGGTTGTCGACGGCCTGGGGCTTCTCGATCTTTGCGATGACGGGAAGTTTGATGCCCTCTTCCGCCATGATCTCGTGCACGCGGATGATGTCCTCGGCGGTGCGCACGAAGGAGAGGGCGATGAGATCCGCACCGAGCTTGAGGCCCCAGCGGAGGTCCGCCTCGTCCTTGTCAGACAGGGCGGGAACGTTCACAGCAACACCGGGAAGGTTGATTCCCTTGTTGTTGGACACCGCGCCGGCTACGACAACCTCGGTCGTCACGACGGTCCCGTCGGTCGAAAGAACCTTGAGCTTCACCTTGCCGTCGTCGATGAGAAGGGGGTCCCCCGGCCTCACGTCGTTGGGGAGGCCCTTGAACGTGGTGCCCGAGAGCTCCTTGGTGCCGAGCACGTCTTCGATGGTGATCTTGAAGATGTCTCCGACGGCGAGGTCGTAGGGTCCGTTCTCGAACTTGCCGAGGCGGATCTTCGGGCCCTGAAGGTCGACCAGTACAGCGACGGCACGACCCGAGTCTGCACTGGCCTTGCGGATGTTCGCATAGACCTCTTCATGCACCTCATAGCTACCGTGACTGAGGTTCATACGGGCGACGTCCACACCGGCATCCACGATGGCGCGGATGTTCTCATAACTGGCCGTTGCCGGACCGAGGGTTGCGACGATTTTTGCGCGTCTCATCTGTTTCTTTCTGTTGTGGGAAAAACTCCGAGGGAGGAGTGGGCAGTAGAAGTTTTAGATCGCGATGGCGCGGTCCGTCGGGGCGACCGGGGACGGGAGTTCGGTGTCGCCTTCGAGGAAGCGGTCCACCGCGGCGGCGGCGGCGCGACCCTCGGCAATCGCCCAGACAATAAGTGATTGACCCCGGCCCGCGTCGCCGGCGACGAACACGCCGGATTCGCTCGTCTGGTAGTCGGCATCGCGCTCGACGTTTCCACGGTCGATGGGGAGGCGCAATTGGCTCTCCAGCGCATCGCTCTGAGTTCCGGTGAAACCGAGCGCGAGCAGGACGAGATCTGCCGGGATCTCCCGCTCGGTGCCCGCCTTCGGAACGCGGCGACCGTCAAGGTATTCGGTCTCGGCGACACGGATGGCGCGCACCTCGCCGGCATCGTTCGATAAGAATTCCACCGTTGAGGCGAGATATACGCGTTCGCCCCCCTCCTCGTGTGCACTCGTCACCTCGAAGAGGGCAGGCGACATCGGCCAGGGCTGATGCTCCGGGCGCTCGTGCGGCGGCTGGAGGCCGATGGCGAGGTTGGTGACCGAGAGTGCCTGCTGGCGGTGCGCTGTGCCGATGCAGTCCGCTCCGGTGTCGCCACCTCCGAGCACTACAACGTGCTTGCCATCGGCGGTGAGCTGGTCGACGATCACGTCTCCGGCGCCCACGCGGTTCTGCTGCACCAGGTAGTCCATCGCGAAGTGCACGCCCGAGAGATCGCGCCCGGGGATGGGGAGGTCGCGCGGGTGCAGCGCGCCGGTGGCGACGACGACCGCGTCGTATCGTGCGCGCAGCTCATCCCAGGGGATGTCCACGCCAATGTTCACTCCCGCACGGAAACGGGTGCCCTCGGCCTGCATCTGCTTGAGTCGAAGCTCGATGTGCCGTTTCTCCATCTTGAAATCCGGGATGCCGTAGCGCAGGAGTCCCCCGATGCGGTCGTCCCGCTCGAAGACGGCGACGGTGTGGCCAGCTCGAGTGAGCTGCTGGGCCGCGGCGAGGCCGGCGGGGCCGGATCCGACGACGGCGACCGTCTTACCGGTGAGCCGCTCGGGGGGATGCGGTTCGACCCAGTCATTGGCAAAGGCCTGGTCGATGATGGCGACCTCGACGTTCTTAATGGTCACCGCAGGCTGGTTGATAGCGAGCACGCAGGACGACTCGCAGGGTGCCGGGCAGAGCCGACCGGTGAACTCGGGGAAGTTGTTGGTGGCGTGCAAGCGCTCGATGGCCTGGCGGCCCTCCCCTCGCCAGGTGAGGTCGTTCCACTCCGGGATCAGGTTGCCGAGAGGGCAACCCTGGTGACAGAACGGGATGCCGCAGTCCATGCAGCGGCCCGCCTGCGTGCGCACCGTGGCGGTATCACGCAGCTCATAGACCTCTTTCCAGTCCATGAGTCGGAGCGCGACCGGGCGTCGCGCGGGCAGTTCCCGCTCACGCGTCTTCAGGAATCCCTTGGGATCAGCCACCGATTACCTCCATAATTCGAGACCAGACGATATCGCCGTCGGGGTCGAGCCCCTCATCTACCGCTGCCTGGCGCGTTGCAAGCACGGCGGCGTAGTCTCGAGGCAGCACCTTGACGAACCGGGCCATCGATTCATCGAGATTGGCCAGCATCCGGATCGCGACCGCGGACTCGGTCTGTGCAACGTGCTGCTGGAGCAGGTCCGTGACGATCTCGATGTCTCCGGCGCCGAGCGCAAGCAGCGTGAGCTCCCCCGCAGCTAGGGCTTCGCGATTCACGCGCTCGGGGGCCAGATCGTAGATGTAGGCCGTGCCTCCGGACATTCCGGCTCCGAGGTTACGCCCCGTGCCGCCGAGGATCACAGCGAGGCCGCCGGTCATGTATTCGAGGGCATGGTCGCCCACGCCTTCGACGACCGCGGTCGCACCCGAGTTGCGCACGAGGAATCGTTCCCCGACGATACCGCGGAAGAACATGCTGCCCTGCGTTGCACCGTAACCGATCACATTTCCGGCAATCACGTTCCGCTCGGCCGGGAACACGCTGTTGCGGTCCGGCCGAACGATGATGTGGCCACCACAGAGGCCCTTGCCGACATAGTCATTGCTGTCGCCCTCGAGGCGGAGGGTGATGCCGCTCGGAACGAACGCTCCGAAGGACTGGCCGGCCGTGCCCCGCAGGGTGATGTCGATGGTGCCCGTCGGCAGGCCGTTCTCGCCGTAGCGGAGCGTGACCTCGTGCCCGAGCATGGTGCCGACTGCGCGCTCGGTGTTGCGAATCGGCAGCGAGATCGCGACGGCCTCCCCGGCCTGGAGCGCCGCGGCGCTCTGGCGGATCAGCTCGACGTCGAAGTGCTTGTCGAGCTCGTGTTCCTGCTTCGAGATGTTGTGACGCGGTTCCTCCAGGCCGAAGACCGGGCCGTCAAGGATCGGCGTGAGGTCAAGGCCATCCGCCTTCCAGTGCTGGATCGCGCGGTTCACGTCGAGCAGCTCGGAGTGCCCAACGGCCTCTTGGATCGATCGGAAGCCGAGCTGGGCCAAATACTCCCGCACCTCCTGCGCGAGGAACTCGAAGAAGTTGACGACGAACTCCGGCTTGCCGGTGAAGCGTTTACGCAACTCGGGATTCTGACTCGCGACGCCCACCGGGCAGGTGTCGAGATGGCAGACGCGCATGAGTATGCAGCCGGAGACCACGAGAGGAGCGGTCGCGAAACCATACTCCTCCGCTCCGAGGAGGGCGGCGACGACCACGTCACGACCGGTCTTCATCTGACCGTCGACCTGCACGACGACGCGCCCCCGCATACCGTTGAGCATGAGCGTCTGCTGGGTCTCGGCCAGGCCGAGCTCCCAGGGGGTGCCTGCGTGCTTGAGGGAGTTGAGCGGACTCGCGCCGGTGCCGCCATCATGTCCGGAGACCAGCACGACGTCGGCGAGAGCTTTCGTCACGCCGGCGGCGACCGCCCCGATGCCCGACTGGCTGACCAGTTTGACGTGCACGCGGGCATCCGGGTTCGCGCGCTTGAGATCGAAGATGAGCTGCTTGAGGTCTTCGATCGAATAGATGTCGTGATGCGGCGGAGGGCTGATCAGGCCGACTCCGGTGGTGGCGTGACGGGTCTTCGCGATCCAGGGGTAGACCTTGTTCGCCGGCAGCTGCCCGCCCTCGCCCGGCTTCGCACCCTGGGCCATCTTGATCTGGATGTCGGTGGCGTGAGTGAGGTACATGCTGGTGACACCGAAGCGGCCGGACGCGACCTGCTTGATCGCACTGCGCCGCTCGGGGTCGAGCAGGCGGGCGGTGTCCTCGCCACCCTCTCCCGTGTTGCTCCTCGCGCCGAGGCTGTTCATGGCGATCGCGAGGGTCTCGTGTGCTTCAGCGCTGATCGATCCGTAACTCATCGCGCCGGTCGAGAAGCGGGTGACGATGGATGCCACCGACTCGACCTCGTCGATCGGGACTACTGCACGTACATCGTCCCGCAAGGAGAACAGGCCGCGGATAGTCATCAGGTTGGTCGCCTGTTCGTCGACGAGCTTCGTGTAGTCACGAAAGATGTCGTAGCGCCGTGACCGGGTCGCATGCTGCAGCTTGAAGACGGTATCCGGGTTGAAGAGATGCGGGGGGCCCTCGCGGCGCCACTGGTACTCCCCGCCGATAGCAAGGCGTTCGTGGGCGTTGGTCGCGCCGTCCTGCGGGTAGGCCGCGGTGTGCCTCGAAGCGCTCTCCGCGGCGATGACATCGATCCCCACGCCCCCGAGCAGGCTCGACGTACCGGTGAAGTAGGCGTCGACGAAATTCTGGTCGAGCCCGACCGCCTCGAAGGCCTGGGCACCGGCGTACGAGCCGACGACCGAGATGCCCATCTTCGACATGATCTTGAGCACACCCTTGCCGAGTGACTTAATCAGGTTCTTCACGGCCTTCTCGGCGTCGATGCTGGAAATCATCCCGCTCCGCACGAGCTCCTCGGCCGACTCCATCGCGAGGTACGGGTTGATCGCCGATGCGCCATACCCGATCAGCAGTGCGACGTGATGAACCTCCCGCACGTCCCCGGCCTCCACGATGAGCCCCACCTTCATGCGGTTCTCGGCACGGATCAGGTGGTGGTGCACCGCCGCGAGCATGAGCAGGGACGGCACCGGAGCGAAGTCCTTATTGGAATCACGGTCGGAGAGCACGATGAAGAGTGCACCCTCGTCTATCGCGTGATCTACCTCCTGGCACATCGCGGCGATCCGCTGTTCCATGGCATTCGGACCCTGGTCGACGCGGTAGAGCCCCCTGATCGTGCGGGTGGGATTGAAGGCGTGGCGGGACGACTTTGGCGTGATGTGCTGGATCTTCGCCAGCTCGTCATTATCGATCACCGGGAAATCGAGGATTACCTGCCTGGCGTGCTCGGGTGTCGCGTCGAGCAGATTGCGCTCCGGACCGAGACCCAGCTTCAGCGAGGTGACGACCTCTTCGCGGATGCTGTCGAGAGGCGGGTTCGTCACCTGGGCGAACTGTTGGGTGAAATAGTCGAAGAGCAGGCGGGGCCGTTTCGACAACACCGCGATCGGAGTATCGGAGCCCATCGCTCCGAGGGGCTCCGCGCCATTCTCCGCCATCGGCTTCAGCAGCATGCGCACCTCTTCTTCGGTGTACCCGAAGGTGCGCTGGCGACGGGTAACCGAGGCCGGCGTGTGCACGATGTGCTCTCGCTCTGGCAGGTCCTTGAGGTTGATGCGACTGCCATCCAGCCAGGCGCCCCAGGGCTCAGATGCCGCGAGCTCGCTCTTGATCTCGTCGTCTTCGATGAGACGGCCGGCTTCCGTGTCGACGAGGAACATCTTGCCCGGGCGCAGGCGACCCTTGCGCACAACGCGCTCCGGGGCGATATCGAGTACGCCGATCTCGCTCGCCAGCACGACGAGGCCGTCATCCGTGACGAGGAAGCGGCCCGGTCGCAAGCCGTTGCGGTCCAGGGTTGCTCCGACGAGCGATCCATCGGTGAAGACGAGGGCCGCGGGGCCGTCCCACGGTTCCATCAGCATGGAGTGGTACTCGTAGAAATCGCGGCGGGCCGGATCGATGTCGAGCTGGTTCTCGTAGGCCTCCGGCACCATCATCATCATGGCGTGCGGCAGGGACCGGCCACCGAGGTTCAGCAGCTCGACGACCTCGTCGAAAGACGCCGAGTCGCTCGCACCGGGTGTGACGATCGGGAAAATCGGTGCGAGGTCACCGAGCAGCGTGGACTCCAGCTGGGACTGGCGTGCGCGCATCCAGTTCCGGTTGCCCTGCACCGTGTTGATCTCGCCATTGTGGGCGATCATACGGAACGGCTGGGCGAGCGGCCAGGACGGGAAGGTGTTGGTGGAGTACCGCGAATGCACGAGGGCGAGTTTCGACCTAAAACGCTCGTCGGAGAGGTCGGGATAAAACGGCTCGAGCTGGAGAGTCGTCACCATGCCCTTATAAACGATGGTGCGACAGCTCAACGAAGGGAAGTACACGGTGAGTTCGCGCTCGGCGCGCTTGCGCAACCGGAATGACTGGCGATCGAGGGCGATGCCCTGCACCGGCTCGCTCGCCGCGCCAAGTGAGTTCGTGCCCGGTATGGTCGCACGCAGCGTGCTCGCGAGGAAGACCTGTTCGAAGAACGGCATCGCTTCCCGGGCGAGGTTGCCGAGAACGTCCGGGTGAACCGGCACCTCACGCCAGCCGAGCACAGTGAGGTTCTCCTGCGCGGCGAGGGCGGCGAACCCCTCCTTGACGGAGGCGCGTTCGCTCTCGTCGACCGGCAGAAAGGCCGTGCCAGCGATGTACTGGCCAGCGGGAGGCAGGGTGATGCCCGAGACCGCTCGGAGGAAAGCATCCGGGATCTGAGTGACGATGCCGGCGCCGTCGCCCGTGCCCGCATCCGACCCGATGGCACCACGGTGCTCGAGGTTGCGCAGCGCATTGAGAGCGAGATCGATGATGTCGTGCCCGGCGGTGCCACGAAGGGTCGCAACCATCGCGAGGCCGCAGGCGTCCTTCTCGCGTCGCGGGTCATACAGTCCGGTCGCGGCAGGAGTAGCGCTGAAGCGGGAAAAAGGTGGCGTGAGCGCCATGGTGGAACCGTCCTCGCGGAGTTACGTCGGCAAATGGGACGGCGGCGGCCCGAGGGGATGAAGCCCGAAATGATTACGGTATTGGGACGCCGGGATGTGGCGCCCTGCCGTCGATGCCGTCATTTGCGGCACCGTTGTGTTGGAACTTCAGGGTGTTACAACTTTGGGCGAGTCCCGCTTGTGGCGGACTTCCCGCGTGGTGCAGCGCCGCCCCGGGGAACGGATGCCAGTACCGGTTCGGAGTGCGAGTTGCTGTCGGGATCGGCATCGTTGTCGATCTCATCGTATTCCGAATAGACGTCCTCAGAGTCTACCGCAGGCGTCGGCGACCACTGCCGACCGGGCACGTACGCGCTCGGCTCGAGTCCGGGATGCCGGCGAGACTGCACGATGAAGATGATGACGCCGATGAGGATCGCGGCCCAGGCCGCCCAGACGTTGGTGCGCACCCCCAGGAAAATGAGGCTCGGGTCGATGCGGATCGACTCGAAGTAGCTGCGTCCGAGGCCGTACCAGATCAGGTAGACCGACAGGGTCTTGCCCCACTGGAGGGTGAATTTCTTCGACAGGAAGAGGATCACCAGCACACCGGCAACATTCCAGATCACTTCGAAGAGGAAGGTCGGCTGGAACAGTGTTCCGGCCGGAAGACCCGCAGGGAAAGCCGGGTTGTTTTTCTCTATCTCGAGTCCCCACCATGCGTTGGTTGGAACGCCGTAAAGCTCATGGTTGAAGTAATTGCCGAAGCGGCCGAAGGCCTGGGCGAGCAGAAGACCGGGAGCCAAAGCGTCAGCGAAGGTCCAGAACCGAACCCCGGTCATCCGGCAGCCGATGAATACGCCGATCGCGCCGCCGATGAGGGATCCGAAGATCGCGATGCCACCCTCCCAGATGTACAGGATGTGCAGCGTCTTCTCAGCCGAACCGAAGTAGTCGTCCGGATGCGTCACCACGTGAAAGATGCGAGCGCCGATGATTCCGAGCGGCACTGCCCACAGTGCGATGTCGAGAACGACGCCCGATTCCGCTCCGCGCGCCTTGAGGCGCTCGTTGGTGAGGACCGTCGCTGCGATGATGCCCAGCAGGATGCAGATGGCGTAGGTGCGGATACTGAGGTTCGGCGAGACGAAGGTCAGACCGAGACTGTTGAGCCATTCACCGAGGTGGATCGCCTGCCACGCTTCGCTTGGGCTGGGGATGCTCAGGGGAAGAACCACTTTTCGAGGGTGCCTTTCGTACTGACGCTTTTCTGCTGCGTGCGTGTCGTGCAGGAGTCGCTGGCTCCGACTGCTCGGAATGACCTAGCTAAGCGTACC
Source organism: Actinomycetales bacterium (assembly GCA_038203515.1). Classification (GTDB taxonomy): domain Bacteria; phylum Actinomycetota; class Actinomycetes; order Actinomycetales; family Microbacteriaceae; genus Lacisediminihabitans. Next base: position 14,877 of record JBBRDX010000004.1, read on the forward strand.
GGTCGCGAGGTGCGCGGCCGTCGCGGCGACGGCGGACACCCCCCCGTCGGTGAGGGCCTTCACCAGAGCGGAACCGACGATGGCACCGTCCGCGTACTGGAGTACCTCCCTCACCTGCCCTGGCGACGAGATGCCGAGCCCGACACAGGTCGAGGTCGCACCCGCTTCACGGAGACGCGCGACGAGAGTCTTCGCCGCGACATCCACATCGCTCCGGGCGCCGGTAATGCCCATGGTCGAAACGGCGTACACGAAGCCACGGCTCTGCTCGACGGCCCGTCCAAGTCGGGCGTCGTTCGAGGACGGCGCGGCGAGGAAAACCCTGTCGAGCCCGGTGCGACTCGACGCGGCCAGCCAGTCGCGGGCCTCGTCGGGAATGAGGTCGGGGGTGATGAGCCCAGCGCCACCCGAAGCGACCAGGTCGTCGGCGAATCGGTCGACGCCGTACTGCACCACCGGGTTCCAGTAGGTCATCAGGAGCACCGGCACGGTCGTGCGAGCCGTGATCTCGGCGATCGCCTCGAACCCGTGGCTCAGTTTGAAGCCGGCATTGAGGGCGGTTAGCGTAGCCGCCTGGATTACGGGGCCATCCATCACCGGGTCGGAGTAGGGCAGGCCGAGCTCGATGACATCCACCCCGTTCTCTGCAAGGGCCACCGCGGCCTCGATGCTCGTGCGCAGATCGGGGAATCCCACGGGCAGGTAGCCGACGAGAGCGCCACTCCCTGCCGCCTTACGGGCGGCGATGACGGATTCGACGGTACTCACGGTTGCGGTGCTCATGCGTTGTTCCTGCTCGATCCGGCCCGCATGGCGAGTTCCTCGGCGGACTCGGCCGTGAGCGCCGCGGTATCGAGGATGTCGAAGTACTTGCCGGCGGTTTCCATGTCCTTGTCGCCTCGACCGCTGAGATTCACCAGGATCGTCGCGTCGGCGCCAAGCTCGAGACCGAGTTTGAGGGTACCGGCCAGGGCGTGCGCGGTTTCGATGGCCGGGATGATGCCCTCAGTCATCGAGAGGAGCCGCATCGCCGCCATCGCCTCGTCATCGGTGATCGGAAGATAGGTCGCGCGCCCGATGTCGTTGAGCCAGGAATGCTCTGGACCGACTCCCGGGTAGTCGAGACCGGCGGAGATCGAGTGCGATTCCGCAGTTTGCCCATCTTCGTCCTGCAGCAGATAGGTGCGGGTGCCGTGCAGCACTCCGGGGCGGCCTCGTGTGATGGTCGCGGCGTGACGCTCGGTGAGGTGTCCCTCACCGGCCGCCTCATAACCGTAAAGCGACACCTCAGGGTCGTCGAGGAACGCATGGAAGATACCCATTGCGTTCGATCCTCCGCCCACGCACGCCGTAACGGCATCGGGAAGCGCGCCGGTGAGCTCGAGCACCTGGGCACGAGCTTCCTCGCCGATGATCCGGTGGAAGTCGCGCACCATGACGGGGAACGGATGCGGCCCCGCGACGGTGCCGAGCAGGTAGTGGGTGTCATCTACGTTCGCGACCCAGTCGCGCAGGGCCTCGTTGATGGCGTCCTTGAGCGTGCGGGAACCCGCAGTCACCGGGATGACCTCGGCGCCGAGCAGTCGCATCCGGGCCACGTTGAGGGCCTGGCGCTCGGTATCGACCTCGCCCATGTAGACCACACACTCCATACCGAACAGCGCCGCCGCCGTCGCCGTCGCCACTCCGTGCTGGCCGGCTCCGGTCTCCGCGATCAGGCGGGTCTTGCCCAGTCGGCGCGCGAGGAGCGCTTGGCCAAGCACGTTGTTGATCTTGTGCGAGCCGGTGTGATTGAGGTCTTCGCGCTTGAGGATGATGCGCGCGCCGCCAGCGTGGGCGCCGAAGCGGGGTACCTCGGTGATGATCGAGGGCCGGCCGGTGTAAGTGCGGTGAAGCTCGGCGAGCTCCTCCTGGAACAGCGGGTCGGTCTTCGCGGCCGTATAGGCGGCATCCAGCTCGTCGAGCGCCCCGATGAGAGATTCCGGCACAAATCGCCCGCCGTATTCACCGAAGTACGGGCCGAGTTCGTCACGCAGTGCCATGGATCTTCTACCCTTGCTTGAAATTGACTAGTTACCGAGAAAGTCTGCCAGCGTTTGCACCGGATTTCCTGTGACCAACGCCTCGCCCACGAGGACGACATCCGCTCCGGCGTCCCGATAGTGCTGCACATCCGCCGCGGACATCACTGCCGATTCCGCGACGCGGATCACTCCGGAAGGAATCTGGCCGGCGAGGCTCCCGAACAGGTCCTGGTCGAGTTCGAAGGTGGAGAGGTCGCGGGCGTTGACCCCGACGAGCCCCGCGCCGATGTCGAGTGCGCGAGACACCTCCTCGGCGCTGTGCGTCTCCAACAGCACGGCCATGCCGAGCTGGTTGGTGAGGTCGAAGAGGCGTTTGAGCGTCGCCTGGTCGAGGGCCGCGACGATGAGCAGAACAAGGTCCGCACCGGCCGCGCGGGCCTCGAAGATCTGGTAGGGCTCCGCGATGAAATCCTTACGCAGCACGGGCACTGTCACGGCATCCCGCACGGCCTCGAGGTCGGCGAGCGAACCACCGAACTTGCGACCTTCCGTGAGCACGCTGATGGCGCTCGCGCCCCCGGTCTGGTAGGAGACGGCGAGAGCAGCGGGGTCGAGAATGTGGGCGAGAACACCGCGAGACGGGCTCGCCCGCTTCACCTCGGCGATGATGCGCACGCGAGACGCCGGAGCGAGCGCCGCGAGGGCGTCCAGTGCGGAGGGACGGGCGAGAGCCGCGGCCTCGACTTCGGCGAGAGTGCGCAGGGCACGACGCTGCGAAGCATCCTGTACGGCCCCGGAAACGAGATCGGAGAGCACCTGAGTCAGTGGCCTTTCGGGGTGTACTTGGCACCGTAGACGCCGTAGCCCAGGTACTTGAGCACGAAGCCGACAATGATGCCGACGACGAGGAGCCCAGCCGAGGCCCAGACCATGAACTGCACATTGAAGAAGAACGCTATTGTGCCGATGCTGAACGCGACAAGCATGATGATCACGGCAGTCCAGGCAGCCGGGGAATTGCCTTCTCCCGGCTCTGGGAATTCGTCGCTCACAGGTCTCCTTCGTGGGTCTTCAGGCTTCAGTCTATCGCGAGGGCGGGCCGGTCGATCGCGAGGGCGGGCCGGTCTATCGCGAGGTCGGATCGATGCCGCCACTCAGCGTGTCCCAGTCGGAGACAGCATCGGCCGGCGCATCTTCGGAGTCCGGACCGGCGTCACTGGCACCGGGGGCATCGGGATCCTCCAGCACCACCGGCTGGCGATAGCGCCCGGACGAACCCGGCCAACGCCGTCCGGTCACGAGCACGAAGACGCCGAGCGCCATGGTGAGGATGCCGACGACGATGGTGAACCCGGGAAACACTGTCCGAGACACCGAGGTCACCAGGGCGGCGATCGACTTCGACCCGCCGACTCCGGTCACCGCCGAAATCGCCGCCTCCGAAGCGCGCACCGGATTCGACACCGCGAGCAGCGCCGAGAGCGCGACGGTGAATCCGATCACCGCCTGGAGCCCGCCGAGGATCACCCGGAAGAAGGGGCCCGACAGTGCGAGGGCAGCGACCAGGGCGAGGCTCGCGAGGGCGAGGGCCACGAGCGCCGGCGCCGCCACGTCCCCGGTGACGCTGAGCACCGGGTGCCCGGTCGCTGACTCGCGGAGGGTTAGCGAGAACCACTCGCCGGTCCAGGCCAAGAGCATCAAGCCGCTCAGAACGATGGCCGCGAGGAGCGTGACGGTCCTCAGTCGACGAGGCGACACGTGCTACTGCACCCGCCGCATCGCGTTCGCGATGGCCACCGCTCTCAGGGGCGCGGCAGCCTTGTTCTGGGACTCGATGTACTCGCTCTGGGGGTCGGAATCGGCGACGAGGCCCGCGCCGGCCTGCACCCGGGCGATCCCTCCCGAAATCGTGGTCGTGCGGATGGCGATGGCGAGATCGAGGTCCCCAGCGAATCCAAAATAGCCCACCACTCCCCCGTAGAGACCGCGCTGGGCGACCTCCAGTTCATCGATGATCTCGAGCGCCCGCGGTTTCGGCGCGCCGGAGAGGGTGCCCGCGGGGAAGGTCGCGCGAAACACATCGATCGAATTGGCCGCCGGCCGCAGGTCGCCTTCCACCGAGGACACGAGGTGCATGATGTGGCTGAAACGTTCGACCTGCATGAATTCGCTCACCTCCACGGTGCCAGGGATGCAGACCTTCAGCAGGTCGTTGCGGGCCAGATCGACCAGCATCAGGTGCTCTGCCCGCTCCTTCGGATCGCCGAGCAACTCGTCGGCGAGAGCAAGGTCCTCCTCCGGGCCGATGCCACGAGGGCGCGATCCCGCGATCGGATGCATGTAGACCCGCGAGTTTTCTACCTTCACGAGGGCTTCCGGCGAGGAACCGACGATCGAATACGGTTCGCCTTCCGCGGTCACCAGCGACAGCAGGTACATGTACGGGCTGGGATTGAGAGTGCGCAGCACCCGGTAGACGTCGATCGGGTCGGCCGTGATCTCGTGGTCGAAACGTTGCGAGATCACGACCTGGAAGACATCCCCGTCACGGATGAACTGCTTCGACCGCGCGATCGCCTCGTGGAAGACCGGTGCCTCGATTCGCGGGATCGGGGTCGCCGCGATCGACAGGTCGACCTCGGCCAGCCAGGCTTCGGCGGGCTGAGCGAGAGCGGCCTGCATGCGATCGAGCCGCGCCTGGGCGACCGACCACAGGTCGTCCGTGGCATCCACCCCATCGTTGAGTACGGTGGCGATGAGCAGCACGGTTCCGGTGCGGTGATCGACGACCACGAGTTCTGACACGAAACTCAGCGCCTGCCCGGGGAAATCGAAATCGGCGGGGGGCCGGTGGGGCAGGCGCTCAATCTGGCGGATCGCCTCCCAGCCAATGAAGCCGACCAGACCACCGGTTAGGGGCGGATGCCCGGGCACATGCGGCGTGCCCCAGCGCTCGTAGAGATGCGCGAGCGCCGCGAGCGGACCGACCGGGCAGTCGGACCCGAGGGCGCGCTCGGCCGAGAGTCCATAGTCGAGCCAGACCGCGGCATCCGCTCCGGTGTCGTCGGTGGCCTGGGTGAGCACGCCGAAGCTCGAGACCCCGATGAAGGAATAGCGCGACCAGATGCCTCCCTGCTCCGCCGATTCGAGCAGGAAGCTGCCTGGCTCGCCCTTCGCGAGTTTGCGGTAGATGCCCACCGGTGTCTCGCCGTCGGCGAAGAGGTCCCTGATCACCGGCACGACGCGATGGCCATCGAGAAGAGCCTCGAACTGCTCGAGGCTTGTTGTCTCAGTCATTCGCAGCACCATTCGTCGAATCGAGTATCTTCGGGTTCAGCGGGTCGACATCGAAGCACGCATGCGCACCCGTGTGGCAGGCCGCACCGACCTGCTCCACCTGCACGAGCACGGCGTCGGAGTCGCAGTCCAACGCGGCGCCCTTCACATTCTGGCGATGGCCGGAAGTGTCACCCTTGCGCCAGTACTCTTGGCGCGATCGCGACCAGAAGGTCACACGCCCCTCGGTCAGCGTGCGACGAAGCGCTTCGGCGTCCATGTAGCCGAGCATCAGCACCTCACGGCTGTCCCACTGCTGGATGATCGCGGGCAGCAGTCCGTTGGCATCGAAGGTCGCCCTCGCGAGCACCGCGTCGACCGAGTCATTCATCGAAAAGTCCGGTGGAGTGTTCATTGAAGTCTCCATTGACGTGTCCATGGGAATCAGTTCCTCACCAGAATGCCGGCCGCGGCCAGGCCGTGCTTCACGTCGCCGACGGTCAGGTCTCCGTTGTGGAAGACGGATGCCGCGAGCACGGCATCCGCACCCGCCGCGATCGCAGGCGCGAAGTGTCCAATCGCCCCGGCTCCGCCACTGGCGATGACGGGCACGCGGCTGATCTCGCGCATGGCGGCGATCAGCGGCAGGTCGAAACCGGTCTTCGTGCCATCCGCGTCGATGGAGTTCACGAGCAGCTCGCCCGCACCCCGCTCGATCGCCTCAATGGCCCAGGCGAGCGCATCGATGTCGGTCTCGGTCCGACCGCCATGGGTGGTGACCACCCAGCCGCTCGCTCCACGTTCGGAACGCTTCACGTCGAGCGAGAGTACGAGGGCCTGGGCGCCGAAGCGATCGGCGATCTCGCCTAGGAGAGCCGGGCGCGCGATCGCGGCGCTGTTGACGCCGATCTTGTCTGCACCGTGGCCCTGGAGCCTTGCGACATCCTCAACGGTGCGAACGCCCCCACCGACGGTGAGGGGGATGAATACCTGCTCGGCGGTGGCCTGCACGACGTCGTACATCGTCGCCCGGTCGTCGACCGTGGCAGTGACGTCGAGAAAGGTGATCTCGTCGGCACCCTGCTCGTAGTAGCGCCGTGCGAGTTCGACGGGATCGCCCGCGTCCCGAAGATCGAGAAAATTGACGCCTTTGACCACCCGGCCGGCCGCGACATCCAGGCAGGGAATCACGCGCACTGCGACGGGCACGATCAGATCCGAGCCGCGTGGATTGGGCTCACCAGAATGGCGCGTGCCCCAAGCTCATACAGCCTGTCCATGACCTGGTTGGTGTCGTGCGTGGGCACCATCACGCGCACCGCCACCCACTCGCGGTCTCGCAAGGGCGAGACGGTGGGCGACTCGAGGCCCGGCGTGATCGCGGAGGCGGCTTCGATCAGTGCGACCGGCAGGTCGTAATCCATCAGCACATACTGTCGGGCGACAAGAACGCCCTGCAGGCGACGCTGAAGAGTCGTGATTCCGGCAAGCTCCCCCTTCGCGCTGATCAACACGGCCGAGGATTCGAGGATGACCGGACCGAAGATCTCGAGGCCCTGGGCGCGCAGCGTGGACCCGGTGGACACGACGTCGGCCACGGCATCGGCAACCCCGAGCTTGACGGCCGACTCGACCGCCCCATCGAGCTTCACGAGCGTGGCGTTCACGCCGAGCCGCGCGAGGAAGTTGCCGACGAGTCCGGGATAGCTCGTCGCGACGCGAACACCGTCGAGGTCCTCCAGGGCGGAGAAACGCCCGGCCGGGCCGGCGAACCGGAAGGTAGATTCCCCGAAGTCGAGGCTCGCGATCTCGACCGCGGTCGATCCGGAGTCGAGCAGCAGGTCCCGACCGGTGATTCCGACGTCGAGAGCGCCGGATCCGACGTAGGTGGCGATATCCCGCGGACGCAGGAAGAAGAACTCCACGTCGTTGCGGGGGTCGGACAGGTTGAGCGCGCGCGGATCACGGCGGCCGGCGTATCCGGCCTCGGACAGCATCTCGGCGGCCGTCTCGCTCAGGGAGCCCTTGTTGGGCACTGCGATTCGCAACATGGGGTCTCTTCAGGTGGGAGTGACGGTGGAGGGAGAGCCGGACTCACAGATGTCGGTAGACATCCGCCGTGCTCAGGCCCTTCGAAATCATGAGCACCTGCACGTGGTAGATCAACTGGGAGATCTCTTCCGCCGTCTCGTCGAGAGACTGGAACTCGGCTGCCATCCACACCTCGGCGGCCTCTTCGACGATCTTCTTGCCGATGGCGTGCACTCCGGCATCGAGCTCTGCCACGGTGCCAGAACCCTCCGGGCGCGACACCGACTTCGCACTGAGCTCAGCAAACAGGTCGTCGAACGATTTCACACCCTCAAGGCTACCGGGTGCCAGCGGATGCCACGGGCTCGAGCCGCACGATGACGGCCTTGGACACCGGGGTGTTACTGCCCACTGCCGCACTCGACAGCGGAATGAGAACGTTCGCCTCGGGAAAGTAGGCAGCGGCGCAGCCCCTGGCCGTCGGGTAGGACACGACCCGATAGTTGCGAAGGACCCGATCCGCCTCCCCCTGCCATTCGCTGAAGATGTCCACTCTCTGGCCGTCTTCCAGCGACAGCTCGGTGAGGTCGTCGGGATTGACGAACACGACATCCCGACCGTTTTTGATGCCCCGATAGCGGTCGTTGAGGCTATAGATCGTGGTGTTGAACTGGTCATGGGACCTCAGGGTCTGCAGGATCAGCCGACCCTCCGGTCGTTCGAGGGCCTCGAGTTTGTTGACGGTGATCATGGCCTTGCCGGTCTCGGTATCGAAAGTTCGAGTGTCCCGAGGCCCGTTCGGGAGAACGAATCCGCTCGAGCGGCGAACCTTCGTGTTGAAGTCCTCGAAGCCCGGGACCACACGGGCGATATGCTCCCGGATTCGGTCGTAGTCGGCTTCGAAACCGGGCCAGTCCACCGGCACAGAATCTGCGAGGACCGCCGTCGCCAGCCGGGTGACGATGGACACCTCGGAGAGCAGTCCGGCAGCGACCGGGGGAACGCTTCCGTGCGTGGCGTGCACCGCACAGACGGTATCTTCGACCGACAGGAACTGCGGGCCCGATTTCTGGAGGTCGAATTCGGTGCGTCCCAGCGTCGGCAGGATCAGGGCCTCTGTGCCAACGACGACATGCGACCGGTTGAGTTTGGTCGACACCTGCACGGTGAGATCACAGCCACGCACAGCGGCCTCGGTGGCCCCGGTGTCTGACACCGCCGCGACGAAATTACCGCCGAGCGCGAAGAAAACCGAGACCTTCCCCTGTTGCATCGCGGTGATCGCCTTGAGCGCATCCATGCCGTGCTCCCGCGGGGGTGAGAAACCGAACTCCGCTTCGATCGCATCGAGAAAGGGTGCCGGCATCTGTTCCCAGATGCCCATTGTGCGGTCGCCCTGCACATTGCTGTGGCCGCGGATCGGCGACGCCCCGGCGCCCGGCTTGCCGATGTTGCCGCGCAGCAGCAGCAGGTTGATCACCTCTTTGAGCGTTGCGACGGCGTTGCGGTGTTGAGTGAGACCCATCGCCCAGGAGATGATCACCCGATCGGCGGCGATGTAACGAGCCGCGAGTTCGTCGATCTCGCTGGCATCGAGGCCGGTTGCCGCCAACACTTCCGCTTCGTCGAGCCCAGCGAGATGGGCGGTGAAAGCGTCAAGGCCGATGCTGTGCTCGGAGAGGAAGTCGTGGTCGAGAACAGTGCCGGGATTGGCAACCTCCGCGTCCAACACCCGCTTCGAGAGTGCCTGCAGCAGGGCCATGTCTCCCCCCGATCGAATCTGAAGGAATTGGTCCGCAAGGGTCGTGCCACGGCCCACGATTCCTCGCACCTTCTGCGGGTTCTTGTATCGCATCAAGCCGGCCTCTGGCAGTGGGTTCACCGCCACGATCGACGCGCCGTTCTCTTTCGCATCCTCGAGCGCTGTGAGCATTCGCGGATGGTTCGTGCCCGGATTCTGCCCGAGGATGATGATCAGGTCGGCACGTTCGAAATCGTCATAAGCGATCGTCGATTTACCGACGCCGATCACCTCAGTGAGCGCGACGCCGGTCGACTCGTGGCACATGTTCGAACAGTCCGGGAGGTTGTTCGTGCCGTACGCCCGTGCGAAGAGCTGATAGGCGAAAGCGGTCTCGTTCGCTGTACGCCCGCTGGTGTAGAACACTGCCCTGTCGGGTGAGTCCAGCCCGCGCAGACGCTCCCCGACAAGGGCGAAGGCCCGCTCCCAGGAGACCGGCTCGTAGTGGTCCGATCCGGCTGGCTTGTAGACGGGTTCGGTGAGCCGACCCTGCATCCCCAGCCAGTACTCGGATTTGGTGAGCAGTTCTGTCACGGAGTTCTCGGCCCAGAAACTGGTCGGTACTGTGACCGGGGTCGCCTCCCAGGTGACAGCACGAGCGCCATTCTCACAGAACTCGAGTGTCTTTCGCTTATCGGGATCCGGCCAGGCGCAACTCATGCAGTCGAACCCGTCTTTCTGGTTCATGGACGTCATCAGCTTGGCTGTGCGCACGAGTCCGAGTTGAACGATCGCCGGTTCCATGGAGTGGTAGATCGCGGGAAGTCCGACGGCCCAGTTCTCGGGAGGCGAGACCTCGAGGTCGGGATACTCGTGGCCGGGGTTCACGGGGTTCTTCGTCATTTCGCTGCCACCGTTTCTTCGAGGTTCATGGCGTGTGTTTCCGTCTGCAGGCGATGCTCGCCGCTGTAAACCACCATCGATGGTCCGCGCAGAAAGCCGACGACGGTCATCCCCAGCTCCGTTGCAAGCTCGACAGCGAGTGAGGATGGCGCCGACACCGCGGCGAGGAACGGGATGCCCGCCATCGAGGCCTTCTGCGTGAGTTCGAAGCTCGCACGCCCGGAGACCATGAGCACCATCCCTCGCAGTGGGAGCAGGTTCTCAGTGAGTGCCCAGCCCACAACCTTGTCTACCGCGTTGTGCCGACCGACGTCTTCGCGAAGCACGAGCATCTCGCCGGTGGTGCCCTCGAACAGGGCTGCCGCGTGCAGCCCACCGGTCTTCTCGAAGACATCCTGCCCGGCGCGCAGCCGGTCCGGGAATGTGGCGAGCAGCTCCGCATCCACAAGAACAGGATCATCGGCGACCGTGTATGCGGAAAGCGTGCGCACCGCGTCGATGCTTGCCTTGCCGCAGAGGCCACAGGAACTCGTGGTGAAGAAGTTGCGTTCGAGGCTCGGATCGGGTGCCGGAACACCCACGCCGAGCGTCACATCGAGCACGTTGTAGGTGTTCTCGCCGTCGCTGGTCGCCCCCGCGCAGTAGCGGGCGGCCGCAAACTGGCCCGCTTGCGAGACGACGCCTTCCGAGACCAGGAATCCGGCGGCGAGGTCGAAGTCGTGACCGGGCGTGCGCATTGTGATTGCGAGCGCCCTGCCCCCGACCCGGATCTCCAGGGGCTCCTCCACGGCGAGCACGTCTTCGCGTCGAACCGCGCCCTCTCCTACCGTGACTCGCGTGACCCTGCGCCTGACCGTGATTCTGCCCATGCCAATCAGTATCCCCCCGGGGATGGCGGATACCAGGACTCGTACGAGACTTACAGGTCCGTCCGGGCTGGCGTTGGAGAATCGGACCGACGACACGCCGGACACTCGCCCGCGCGACCTAGAGTTGACACCATGATTTTCGACTCCATCGTGCTCGCCGGGGGGCGGGCATCGCGTCTCGACGGCGTGCCGAAGGCCGATCTCGTCGTCGAAGGCCGCACCCTGCTGTCGCGCACCTTGGACGCCACGGCTGGCGCGCGGCGCGTCGTCATCGTCGGCACCCCCTCCGTCGTGCCAGCGGGGGTCCTGGTCACACGGGAAGTCCCGCCGTTTGGTGGGCCGGCCGCCGCCATCGCTGCCGGAATGGAGTCGCTGGGAGCGATGTCCCCGCTGGATTTCGTACTGGTGCTCGCGTGCGACGTACCGGACAACGCCTCGGCTGTCGGCGCACTGCTCGCGCGAGCGACCGAGGGTGTAGCCGGCGAGGGCATAGACACCGCGGGTGCGGATGGCGTGATCGCGATCGATACCGAGGGGCGCCGCCAACACCTGCTCGGCCTGTATCGCTCCGGTCCGCTCACGATGGCGGTGCGCGGTCGCCGGAGCGAGATCCAGAACCTGTCCGTTCGAGCCCTGCTGTCCCCCCTCAAGCTGACCGAGATCCGCGTGCCCGACGGATCGACCAAAGACATCGATACCTGGGTGGATGGCGCAGCTTTCGGCATCTCGCCACCCGGCTGGCTGACACCGAACGCCTCCACGAAAGGACAGTCCATGAGTGACCGGAACGATGACGCAACACTGCTCGCCCTCGCACAGTGGAGCGACCGGCTCATTGTCGCTCTCAGTCTCGAGGGAGTGAAGGTCGACATCGAGGCCGTGCTCTCGCTCGCCGGAACCGCCGCCCATTCGGTGCTGCGGCCTGCGGCGCCTCTTACGACCTACCTCGTCGGCTACGCGGCGGGCGTGGCCGCAGCGACCAGCGCGCGGAACACCGGATTCGAGGAGGCTGCGGCAATCGCGGATGCGCTCGCGAAATCCGTCGACCGGTGACCTCCACCACGGCCGCAGACCCGCTCGGCTGGGACGCGGCGCGAGACATCGCCGCCCGCGCGGCATCCGCTCTCGGCCCCGAGACGGTCTCGCTCGACCAGGCAATCGGTCGAACGCTCGCCACCGACCTTTTCGCGCTGACGGATGTGCCGCACTACGCATCTTCTGCGATGGACGGCTGGGCGGTCAGCGGTGTGGGGCCGTGGCGTTTGGTCGACGAACCGGTTCTCAGCCCCGGGCTCGCCACCCTCATCGTGACCGGAGGAATGATTCCGGTCGGCGCGGACGCGGTGCTGCGCAGCGAGAGCGGCTTCGCGCGCGAGGGATGGCTCGAGTCGGTCTCCCCGACCGGGGAACCGCATCCCGCACAGCACATCCGCGCTTCGGGACAGGAAGCGCGCTCGGGAGATCTGGTGGTGCGCGCGGGAACACTCCTCAACCCCGCGCACATCGCGCTCGCCGCCGGATGTGGGCGGGACGACCTCGGCGTAATCGGTCGGCCGCGCGTGCGATTGTTACTCACGGGCGACGAGGTCGATGACAGAGGCATCCCCGGGCCGGGACGGGTGCGAGACAGTTTCGGCCCCCAGCTGCCAGCCGTTCTCCGGATGCTCGGGGCAGAAATCGTCGTGCAGCGGCGCATCCACGACGACTTCACCGCGACGGTCGAGGCGTTCCAGCAATCTCCGGGCTCGGCAGAGCTGATCGTGACCACCGGCGGCACGGGCGATTCTCCAGTGGACCACCTCCGGGCCGCGCTGGACTGTCTCGGCGCCGAGTTCCTGATCAACCGAGTCGCGATGCGCCCCGGAGCTCCGACGATGCTCGCCCGTCTGCCCGCCGGCGGACTGCTGCTGGGGCTGCCGGGCAATCCGCTCGCCGCGATGATGGGACTGCTGACGATAGCCACGCCACTTCTGGCAGCCTTTCGCGGGCAGACTTCCGAAGTGGGCCGCGTCATCTCGGCAGTGGAGCTCGAGGGCCGGGCTGGTTCGAGCATTCTCGTGCCGTTCCGACTGGAGCAGGGACGGGCGGTGGCCAACGGGTGGAGCGGCTCCGGCATGATGCGAGGGCTCGCGGATGCCGCGGGAGTGCTGGTCATTCGCCCGGAGGGGGTGAGGGCGGGCGAGTTCGTCGAGACGCTCGCCCTACCCTGGGCGTGACCTCGGCCGGAGCATCCGCCACCGGTCCTGAGTCGAGGTGACCGTCTCCCCTTTTTGCGACCACAGGCGTGTGCGAACCCGGAGGCGACCGCAAAAACGGGAGGGGGATGCGTGTCCGGGCTAGCTGACGCCCAGCAGGTCAATCACGAAGATCAGCGTGCGGCCGGAGAGCTGGTGGCCCGAACCTGCTGCTCCATAGGCGAGGGCCGGCGGCACGATCAGCTGGCGGCGTCCGCCGACCTTCATGCCGGGGATGCCTTCCTGCCAGCCCGCGATGAGGGAGCGGAGCGGGAAGTCGACAGACTGTCCGCGGCTCCAGGAGGAGTCGAACTCCTCGCCGGATTCGAAGTCGACGCCGAGGTAGTGCACATCGACCTTGTCACCGGTCTTGGCCTCGTCCCCCGTACCGACCTCGATATCAATGGACACCAACTCGGCGGGCGCGTCACCCTCGTAGAACTCGATCTCTGGCTTGGTCTTATTGAACTCAGTCATGACCTCATTCAAGCAGAGTCGGTGAGCATGCCGGTTCAGTGTGTGTGCGCAGAGGCGGCCGCCCGCAAGAGCGCGATCTGCTCGGCCGGCTCCCCCGCGTTGAAAACACTCGAGCCCGCGACGAAAGTATCGGCGCCGGCCTCGGCCGCGATCGCGATGGTGCTCTCGGTGATTCCGCCGTCAACCTGGAGCCAGATGTCGAGCCCGGATGCCGCAACAGCCGCGCGCAGGGCCACGAGCTTCGGCATCGTCGATTCGATGAAGGACTGCCCGCCGAACCCGGGCTCCACGGTCATCACGAGCACCTGGTCGAACTGGGGAAGCAACTCGAGGTACGGCTCGATCGGGGTGCCGGGCTTCACGGCGATACCGGCGCGCGCGCCGATGGCTCGCAGGCGACGAGCGAGAGTCACGGCATCCGCTGCCGCCTCGGCGTGAAAGGTGACCGAGTAGGCGCCAGCCTCGGCATAGCCGGGCGCCCATCGGTCGGGATCGTCGATCATGAGATGGATGTCGAGCGGCAGTGGCGACACCCGCTGCAGCGACTCCACCATGCGTTGCCCGAACGTGAGGTTCGGCACGAAATGATTGTCCATCACGTCGACGTGCACCAGATCTGCGGTGGCGATACGCCCGAGTTCGTGCTCGAGGTTCGCGAAATCGGCGCTGAGGATGCTCGGGTTGATTCGTAGGGTCATCTGCGCCAGCCTAGAGGGACTTCGCCAGCAGGCAGATGAACATGGCATCCGTGCCGTGTCGGTGCGGCCACAGCTGCACATGGCCATCGCCGACCGAATCACCGAGTTCAAGCTCACGTTTGGTCACCCCGGTAAGCACGGCCGCGGTGTCGAGTCGGGTGACCCCACGCACGCGTTTCAGCACGGTCTCGACGACGACCTTCGTCTCGGCCAGGTGCGGGGAGCAGGTGACATAGGCGAGGATACCGCCGGGCTTGAGCGCCGCGAGCCCGGACTCGAGGAGCGCGATCTGCAGTCCGGTGAGCTCGGCGACATCGCTCGGCTGCTTTCGCCACCGTGCCTCCGGACGCCGCCGAAGCGCCCCGAGACCCGTGCAGGGGGCGTCGAGCAGGATGCGGTCGAACTGCCGCGGCATCCGCTCGCCGAAGAGCGTGCCATCCTGCACCAGTACCCGGGGCGGATCGGAGAAGACCGCCAGCGCCTTCCGCACGAGTTCGGCGCGGGCGGGTGTGATCTCGTTGGCGACGAGAATCGCCCCGCCCTCGCGCGCCTCCGCGGCGAGCAGCGCGGCCTTGCCACCGGGTCCCGCGCACAGGTCGAGCCAGCGTTCCCCCGCTGTGATGGGTCGTGCTCGACTGAGCGCAAGCGCGGCGAGTTGGGATCCCTCGTCCTGCACTCGGGCGCGGCCCTCGTGAACGGCCGGCCAGAGTGCCGGGTCTCCGCCGTCGCTCACGGCGGCCAATGGAGAGTATTTCGCCTTCTGGGTGCCACGGATCTCGGAGATCGTCGCATACCCGGGCAGGGCAACAAGGCTCACTCGGGGGGCGAAGTTGTCGGCGATCAGCAGGTCTTCCAGCTCGTGCTCGCGGCCCTCCGCGGCCAGGGCCTGGCGGAAGGCGCGCACGATCCAGAGCGGATGCGAGTGCTCGAGCGACAATCGCTCATCGTCGGTGCGGGGTTTCGTCATCACCCGGTCGTGCCAGGTCGCCGGTTCGCTGCGCGTGATGGTGCGCAGCACACCGTTGACGAAACCGGTCGCGGACCGTGAACCGACCTCTTTGGCGAGGGAGACGGCCTCATCGACCGCAGCGTGTTGGGCGACCCGCATGGAGAGCAGCTGGTGCGTGCCGAGCCGCAGCACGTCGAGGATCGGCGAGTCGATCTCGTCGGTCGAGCGTCCGGCCGCGAGTTCGATCACGGCGTCGTAGTAGCCCTGCTGGCGGAGCGTGCCATAGGTCAGCTCCGTTGCGAGGGCAGCATCCTGGGGGGTGAGCCGAGCCCGCTCCAGCTTCACCGGCAGAAGCAGGTTGGCGTAAGCATCCGTCTCGCGCACCGCCATGATCACCTCAAGGGCGATGCGTCGGGCGGGCTGGACGCGAGAGGGGGACTCGGCAGTGCGAGCGGCGCGCACGCCGCGAGCGGGACGACGGTCGGTCATCGCGCGTCCATCCCGGCGTCAGCCGGGCGGCCGCGCCACCAGTCTGCGGCCCTCATCGGCTTCTTTCCGGCCGGGTGCACCGACACCAGTTCGATCGGATCGCTCGCGGTGCCCACCAGCACCCGGCCGTCCCGAAGCTCGAGTTGACCCGCGCGCAGTCGCAACCCATCGCGGACGATCACGGCCTCGAGGATCTTGACGCGCACCTCATCGACCCGGGTGAACGCCCCGGGCTCGGGGGTGACCCCACGCAGGCGGCCCAGCACAGTGGAAGCGTGTTGCCCGAAGTCCAGTCGAGCATCCGAGAGCTCCAGCTTCGGAGCGAGAGTGACGTCTCCCCGCTGGGGCTCGGCGCGCGCGATTCCGTCCGCAATCGCATCCACCACGCGTACCAGCAGTTCCGCACCGCTCACCGCCAGTGAGTCGAGCAGGTGTCCGGCCGTCTCGTGGGCACCGATCGCCTGGGTGAACTGCCCGAAGACATCGCCGGCGTCGAGCTCCGGCATCAGCTGGAAGACGGATGCCCCGCTCACCTCGTCACCGGCGATGATCGCGTGCTGCACGGGAGCGGCGCCGCGCCACCGCGGCAGCAGGGAGAAGTGCAGGTTGATCCAGCCGAGCCGCGGCGTACTGAGCAGCGGCTCGCGAACGAGCCCGCCGTAGGCCACGATCACCCCGAGGTCAGGTCGAAGCGCGGTGACCGCATCGGTCGCTGGTCCGGCCAGTCGGTTGGCCCGAATGAGCGGCAGCCCGAGTTCCTCCGCGTAAGCGGCGACCGCGGTCGGGGTGAGTTCGCGCCGGCGACCCTGGGGCGAGTCTTCACGGGTCAGCACCGCGGCGACCTCGTGACGACTTGTCGTGAGCGCCTGGAGGCTCGGCAGAGCGGCGGCCGGGCTTCCGGCGAATACGATGACCAGGTCGGACATGGAAGCACTCGTTCGTTGGAGGTGGGAGCGTCAATCGGAGCTGTCGAACGACAGCGCGTCGTCGAAACGCACTCTCAGTGTAGGCAGCGCGACTCGCCCGTTCGCGCCGCCGGCCCGGGTGCGTCGACTCGTCGCCGCACGAATCACCTCGGCGCGCAACCCGGATGCCACGGCAGCACCCTCTCCGTAATCGAATCGGACGATCGCCCGAACGCCACCCTCCACGGTTTCCACCGGGCCGAGAACATCGACGCGGTCGATGGCCCGGATGGCGTTGACCGCGGCCTGTACTGTCTCAGGCGTGCCGGTGACGATAGCGACGCGAACCGCTGGCGGGAAGCGCAGCGTGCGCCGATCATTGAGCTCAGACCGCACATATCCCGAACGCTGCCAGGTCGCGAGAGCGGAGGCGAGTGCGCCCCCCACTCCGACCAGCACGGTCGTCGCCCCGGGGGCCGCAAGGGCGATGGCGTTCGACCACCAGCGGAGGCAGTCCTCCCCCACGCGCAGACTCTCGCGGGCGACCATCCGCTCCCCGTCCAGGAGCAGAACCGCCCGATAGCCGCCGGCAGCGATCGGTTCGGCTCCGCGGGTGGCGATGACGAGGGCCGGCTCGGCGTCGACGGCAAGGACGGGGCGATCGCCGTCCGCGATGATGATGCGTACCCCGGGAAAGGCGCGACCGAGATCTTCGGCGGTGCGCCCGGTACCCTGCCCGACCAGCCGAAAACTGCTGCCAGCGCAGTTCGAGCAGCTCCACCCCGTGGCGAGCTTGCCGCACCACGAGCATGACGGGGTGGATCGGGCCGTCTTCAGTCGTAGCGGACCCTCGCAGCGCTGGCACCGGGCGGTAGTGCCACAGCTCGCACAGGCAAGGCGCGGTGCGTAACCGGGCCGGGCCACCTGCACGAGCACGGGACCGTATTCGAGAGCCGCACGAGCCTCTCGCCACGCGGATGAGGGGATTCGGGCCTGTGCCGCAAGGCGGTCCTGTGACTGCTGTTGGGCCGTGGGAAGCACCTTGGGAGCGACGGGGTGTTCGGCGGCGAGTTCATCAAGCCAGCCGACCTCGACCAGCCGCTCCACCTCGGTGCTTCGCGCGTGCGAGAGAAAGAACAGCGCACAGCCCTGCAACTCCTGGCGCACCAGCGCGATGTCGCGAGTGTGCACGTAGGGGCTCAGCGGTTCGTTGTGCAGGGGATCGCCCTCGTCCCACACGGCGATGAGTCCGAGCGTCGTCGCCGGCGCGTACAGCACCGAGCGATTACCGACAATCGCCAGCGGGGTGTCGCCAAGACACGCCAAGAGCGCCCGATAGCGGTCGGGATTAGATTGCCGTGCGTCCAGATGCACGATCCGATCGGCTGGCAACACGGCCCGCAAGGCAGCCACCAGCTGCTCCTGGTCCCGATAGTCGGGTACAGCGAGAATGGCGGATCCACCCGCCGCGAGGGCGCGGGTCGCGCTCGCGGCCATCGTGGTCGCCCAGTGCCCCACCCAGTGCCGCGAGGCATCCACTCTCGAGAGCACTTCGACCACTCGCGGGACGGCATCCACGGCGAGACGTCCGCCAGTCACCAGGGCGAGATCGATTCGATCGGTGTCGAATCCCGGAACTGGCACCGGCACGATGGCAACGGATGCCTCGACTCCCGCTTCGAGCAGCCAGGCCTTCTCTATCCGCACCTGCCGCTTGGGCACGGCGAGTCTCACGATGTCGCTCGCGCTGCCCGCGGCGCGGTCGGCGAGACGCCGGGACAGGGTCCAGACTTCGGGCGCCAGAACCCGGGCGGCCGAAACCACCGCGTCGAGCTCGCTCAACGCGCCCGCAAACTCACCCGCGCCGGTCACCTCCACGATGAATCCGTCCGCGATGCGACCGATCGAGCGCAGGGGCACGCGCACCCGCACGCCCGGCAGCGCCTCTGCTGCCATCGCGGCGGGGATGCTGTAGTCGAACAGCCGGTCGAGTTGCGGCAGCGGCGAGTCGATAAGCACCCGCGCGATCGTCGGCATCGCCACCAGTGACCCGTCGTTCATCGCGACCGACCGTTCATGGCGAGGCCGGTACCCGCTTCTACAGGCCGGCCAGGCCGCGCAGCGCGTCGACCCGGTCGAGCTTCTCCCAGGTGAACTCGGGCAGTTCGCGCCCGAAGTGGCCGTAGGTCGAGGTCGCGGCATAGATCGGTCGGAGCAGATCGAGATCCCGGATGATCGCGGCCGGTCGCAGGTCGAAGACCTGGCGGATCGCGTCGATTATCGTCGCCTCGTCGACATGGGCGGTCCCGAAGGATTCGACGTAGAGCCCCACCGGAGCTGCCTTGCCAATGGCGTAGGCGACCTGCACTTCGAGGCGATCGGCGAGACCCGCGGCGACGGCGTTCTTCGCCACCCACCGCATCGCATACGCGGCCGAACGGTCGACCTTGGATGGGTCCTTGCCGCTGAACGCGCCCCCGCCGTGCCGACTCGCTCCGCCGTAGGTGTCGACAATAATCTTGCGACCGGTCAGTCCCGCATCGCCCTGCGGGCCACCGATCTCGAATCGGCCGGTCGGGTTGATGAGGACGCGAGGGTCGCCAGTGTCGAGATGGACGCGATCGAGCACCGGGCGGATGACGAGCTCTTCGATCTCCGCGCGCAACATCTCCGTGCTGACCTGCGGCGAGTGCTGCGTCGAAAGCACCACGGTTTCGACAGTACGGGGAACGATGCCGTCGTAGCCGACGGTCACCTGGGTCTTGCCGTCCGGACGCAGGTAGTCGACCGTGCCGGACTTGCGCACTTCGGCCAGGCGCTCGGCCAGACGGTGGGCGAGCCAGATCGGCACGGGCATGTATTCCGGAGTCTCGGTGGTCGCGTAGCCGAACATGATTCCCTGGTCCCCCGCACCCTGGCGGTCGAGGTCGTCGATGCTCGACTCCTCACGGCTCTCGAAGGCGTCGTCTACGCCCTGGGCGATGTCGGGTGACTGGCCGCCGATCGACACGGACACGCCGCAGGAACGACCGTCGAACCAGACGTCAGAGGAGTTGTAGCCGATGTTCCAGATGCGGTCGCGCACGATAGCGGGGATATCGACGTAACCCGATGTGCTGACCTCGCCAGCCACGTGCACGAGTCCCGTGGTGACGAGAGTCTCGACCGCGACGCGGCTGTGCGGATCAACCGCGAGCAGGGCATCCAGGATGCTGTCCGAGATCTGGTCGCAGATCTTGTCGGGATGACCTTCGGTCACCGACTCGGAGGTGAACAGGCGGAGGGGCGTTGTGGATGCTGCGCTCATGGTGTTCCCAGTGTGAAGATGAATCGGGGGGCGGTTGACCGGCTCGATCTGAAGTCAGCTCGATCTCACGTCACGGAAGGCACGCGACAACAGCATCGAGGATGCGGTCGGCCACCGTCTGCTTGCTCCCGGAAGCCTCCATCACTATATCTCCGAGCCTGTCGATAATGACGATGGTGTTGCCATCTGTGCCGAAACCCTCTGTCCACCCGACCCTGTTGAGGACGAGAAGATCGCTGCCCTTCCGGGCAATTTTGTCGCGACCGAGCGCCAGCAGGGCATCCCTGTCCGGCTCGGTCTCCGCGGCGAATCCGACGATCAGCTGGCCGGGGGTTCGCGTCTCTGCGAGCCCGGCGAGAATGTCTGGATTCTTCACAAGTTCGAGCGTTAACCGGTCGCCCGAAAGCTCTTTTTTGATCTTCGAGTCGGACACGAATTCGGGACGATAATCTGCCACCGCCGCCGCCATGATCACGGCATCGACCTCGGGGGCGAGATCCTGCACGGCCGCTGCGAGTTCGAGTGCCGACCCAACGTGCACCACCCGAATTGAAGCGGGCGCCTCCACCTCCAGGTTCGCTCCGACAAGAGTCACCTCGGCACCGCGCGCAGCGGCTGCACGGCAGAGAGCGACGCCCTGCTTTCCGCTCGACCGGTTGCCGAGGTAGCGCACCGGGTCGAGCGCCTCCCGAGTGCCTCCCGCTGTGACCAGGATGTGTCGACCGGCGAGGTCCTTCGGTTGCAGCACGGCGAGGGCCGCACGCACGATCTCGTGCGGTTCCTCGAGCCGACCGGGGCCGGAGTCGGCTCCGGTGAGCTTTCCGACGGCAGGCCCCACAACAGTGACTCCGCGAGACCGAAGCACGGCCATATTGTGCACCGTCGCCGGGTTCTGCCACATTTCGGTGTGCATCGCCGGGGCGATCACCAGCGGTGCGCGACTCGCGAGCACCGTATTGCCGAGAAGATCGTCGACGAGGCCGGCGGCAAGCTTGGCGATCGTATTGGCGGTCGCCGGGGCGATCACGATGAGGTCGGCCGCCTGGCCGATGGCCACATGGCGCACCTCGGCGACACCCTCGTAGAGATCGGTGTGCACGATGTTGCGACTGATGGCCTCGAGTGTCGGCTTGCCGACGAACCGGAGCGCCGCATCCGTCGCGACGACGTGCACGTCGTGACCGGCGAGCACCAGGCTGCGGATCACATTCACGGCCTTATAGGCGGAGATGCCGCCGGTGACTCCCACGACGATGTTCAACTGGCCACCCACACGAGGAGCTCGAGCACCACAAGAGCCCGAGGGAGGTTACTCGACCGGCTCTGCGAGCGCCTTGACGACGAGCTTGTCTTCGTTGATCTCGTGCATCGCGACGGAAAGAGGCTTGTCGTCGATGGTCGAGTCAACAAGGGGCCCGACGTTGTCGAACAGGCTGCCTTCGTGCAGGTCCGCGTAGTAGTCGTTGATCTGGCGAGCACGTTTGGATGCGAAGATCACCAGGGCGTACTTCGAGTCGACCTTCGACAGCAGTTCGTCGATGGGCGGATCGATGATTCCTTTGGCGCGTTCAACCATGCTTAAGACTCCTGTTGTTGTTGGGGATTGCCATTAAGTCTACGACTTCGCGGGCGGCGGTGCTCACTTCGGAGTTGACGACGCGATGATCGAACTCATCCTGGGCGGCCAGTTCCATTTTCGCGGTCCCCAGTCGACGCTGCTGTTCCGCCGAGTCTTCCGTGCCGCGGCCGATCAGACGCCTCACCAGTTCGTCCCAGGTGGGCGGCAGGAGAAAGACGAGAATCGCCTCGGGCATGACCTTGCGCACAGAACGCGCTCCCTGAAGGTCGATCTCGAGCAGCACGCTCTTTCCCGCCGCGAGAGCGTCTTCGATCGGCGCACGCGGTGTGCCGTAACGGAACGCGTTGTGCACGGTAGCAGCCTCCAGCATCTGACCAGTCTCGATGAGCCGATCGAAATCGGCGTCACTGACAAAGTAGTAGTTCACGCCGTGGACCTCGCCCGGACGGGGCAGACGTGTCGTCGCGGAGACCGACAGGTGCACCTCCGGGTAGTTCTCCCGGATGTAGGTCGAGACCGTCCCCTTTCCAACGGCCGTCGGGCCGGCGAGCACGACGAGGCGAGCCAGGTCCGGACTGTCCCGATGCTCGCGGTGAGCCAGCCACTGCACGAGTTTGAGGCGCTGGCGCACACCGAGACCGCCGACTCGCTTGGATTCCGCAATGCCCAGCTGATCCATCGCCTTCGCGGCGCGAGTCGGTCCGAGGGTCGGGATGCTCGTGAGCAGTTCGCGCACGCGAAGGCTTGCCTCAGCGGTGGCCGAGGGGTCAGCCCACGCGGTCTCGACGACATCGACGGCACTGCGCACCCGGTCGTGCACGGCACGCTTGACGGATGCTCGCGCACGACGTGCGGCGACGGCAGCGTGGGCCGCGGCCACCCGGTCGACCTCTGGAGGAGCTATGCGCGGCATGCGAACACCTCTGCCGCCTGCATCCGGATCGCTTCGAAGATGCCGTCCGGGCCGGCCTCGAGGATGCTGCGGGACGCAGTCACGATCGTGACCGGTGCAGCCGGGCCGTACAACCGGCCGAGATCGGCGAACTGTGCCCCCTGGTGACCGAAGCCCGGTGCTAGCACCGGAGACGCCGGCACTGCGGCGATCGACGCGAGATCGAGGCCGAATGCAGTGAAGTCCACCGTGGCACCGAGCACCAGGCCGATCGAACCGACATCACGCACCGGCTCTGCGGTCGCTGCCGTGCCCGCCCCCCCTGAAGAATTCCACTCGCCCACCCCTGTGACGATACTGGACGCAACCGTCTGACCGGCATGTGATCCGGAAGAAATCCGTGCGGTTTGCAGGAAGAGGGCCTCGGGATTCGAGGTCGCGGCGAGCACGAACAAGCCCTTCCCCCGTTCTTCGGCCAGGAGCATCGGGGCCTCGATCGAGCCGAGTCCCATATAGGCACTGATCGTGAGAGCGTCCACCTCGAGTGCGCTGCCCGCCGAGAACCAGGCCTGTGCATATGCCTCGACGCTGGTTCCGAGGTCGCCACGCTTCGCGTCGGCGATCACGAGCAGGCCGGCTTGGCGGGCCGAATCAAGGATGCTCTCGAGAGCCGCGTATCCGGCCGATCCGTGCCTCTCGAAGAACGCCACCTGCGGCTTGATGATGCCGACCCGGCCGGCGGCGGCCTCGACGACACGCAGCCCGAATTGCCGAAGACCGGAAGGCTCGTCGGGAAGCCCCCACCGCTCCAGCAGGTAGCGGTGTGGATCTATGCCGACGCACAACTGCCCGAAGCCCTCAAATGCCTCGACGAGACGATCGCCGAATGAAGCCTGTGACCGTAGCGGGGCCTGTGACTGTTCAGACAAGGGCGGCCAGCCGCTCGGCCCGTTCGCTCGCGTAATCCTGGAGGGACTTGACCTCGAATCCGTCGCGGATCGATTCGATCGAAGCGACCGCCGCACCGAGTTGGGCGATGGTCGTGAAGAGCGGGAGGTCTGCCGCGACGGCGGCCGCCCGGATCTCGTACCCGTCCACTCGGGCGCTCCGACCACTCGGGGTGTTGATCACGATGTCGACCTGCGACAGGTTGATCAGGTCGACGATCGAGGGCTCCCCTTCGAGCGTCGCATCGCCCTGGTCGTACTTGCGCACGACCCGGGCGGTGATGCCATTGCGTGCGAGGATCTCCGCGGTACCGATCGTCGCAAGGATGGTAAAGCCGAGCTGCTGGAGGCGCAGTACAGGCAGGATGATGGCCCGCTTATCGCGATCCGCCACCGAGACGAAGACGCTTCCGCTGGTCGGCAGGCCGCCGTACGCCGCCTCCTGGCTCTTCGCGAAGGCCTTGGGAAAGTTGGAGTCGATGCCCATTACCTCGCCGGTGGAGCGCATCTCCGGGCCGAGAACGGAGTCGACGATGAGGCCCTCGGCGGTGCGGAAGCGCTTGAACGGCAGCACGGCTTCTTTCACGGCGACCGGTGAGTCCATCGGCACGACGGACCCGTCGGCCGGTGGCAGCATCCCGGATTCGACGAGGGAGCGGATGCTCTGCCCGACCATGATCAGCGAGGCGGCCTTGGCAATCGGCAGGCCGAGCGCCTTCGCGACGAAAGGCACGGTTCGGCTCGCGCGCGGATTCGCCTCGAGCACGTAGAGCACCCCGGCACCGATCGCGAACTGCACATTGATCAGCCCGCGCACGCCAATGCCGCGGGCGATTGCGTGGGTGGCATCCACGACCTGCTGGACCTGGTCACGCCCGAGAGTGACCGGGGGCAGCGTACAACTCGAGTCGCCGGAATGGATACCGGCCTCTTCGATGTGCTCCATGACGCCGCCGACGTAGAGTTCCACCCCGTCATAGAGGGCGTCGATGTCGATCTCCACCGCGTCATCGAGGAACCTGTCGACGAGAAGCGGATGATCCGGCCCGACGATGCCCTGGCCGGCGACACGCTCGAAATAGTCGGCGAGCGATGGGCTGTCGTAGACGATCTCCATGCCGCGACCGCCGAGCACGTACGACGGGCGCACGAGCACCGGATAACCGATCTCCTCGGCCACCGTGACAGCCCCCGGGTAGTCGTGGGCGGTGCCGTTTCTCGGAGAGAGGAGACCCGCGGCATCGAGGATGCCCTGGAAGAGCCCGCGTTCCTCCGCGAGATCGATCGCCTCCGGTGTCGTCCCGAGAATGGTCACACCATTGGCCTTGAGCCCCTTGGCGAGGCCAAGCGCGGTCTGGCCGCCGAGCTGCACGACCACCCCGACGAGTTCGCCGCTCTGGCTCTCGGCATGGATCACCTCGAGTACGTCTACGAGCGTGAGCGGCTCGAAGTAGAGCCGGTCGCTCGTGTCGTAGTCGGTCGACACCGTCTCCGGGTTGCAGTTGATCATGATGGTCTCGTAGCCGGCATCCGACAGCGCGAACGACGCGTGCACACAGGAATAGTCGAACTCGACACCCTGGCCGATGCGGTTGGGGCCGGAACCGAGGATGACGACCTTGCGGCGGTCGCTCGGCCGCACCTCGGTCTCCTGGTCGTAGCTCGAGTAGTGGTAGGGGGTGAGAGCGGGGAACTCTCCCGCGCAGGTATCCACGGTCTTGAAGACGGGACGCACCCCGAAGGCGTGCCGGATCGTGCGCACCTCGTCCTCGGTCACCCCCCGGAGGGCGGCGATCTGGATGTCGCTGAATCCGTGGTCCTTCGCCAGGCGCAAGAGGCTGGCATCCAGTGCCCGGAAGGATGTGATCTCGTCGGCGACCTCGTTGATGAGGACGATCTGGTCGATGAACCACGGATCGATCTTCGTCGACTGGAAGACCTGCTCGATCGTCGCTCCGGCGCGCAGGGCCTGCTGCACCGTGACGATCCGACCGTCGGTCGGCACCGCCGCGATCGCGAGGAGAGCATCCCTGTCACCGGGCTCACCGTCCCAGTGGAAGCTCGATCCCCGCTTCTCAAGCGAGCGCAGGGCCTTCTGCAGCGCTGTCGAGTAATTGCGGCCGATGGCCATAGCCTCGCCGACCGACTTCATGGTGGTGGTGAGCGTGGCGTCCGCGGCGGGAAACTTCTCGAATGCGAACCGCGGCACCTTCACGACCACATAGTCGAGGGTGGGCTCGAACGAGGCCGGGGTCACCCCGGTGATGTCGTTGGGGATCTCATCGAGACGGTAGCCGATAGCCAGCTTGGCTGCGATCTTCGCGATCGGGAAGCCGGTGGCCTTCGACGCGAGCGCGCTCGAACGGGAGACACGCGGATTCATCTCGATGACGATGACGCGTCCATCGGCCGGGTCGATGGCGAACTGGATGTTGCATCCGCCAGTGTCGACCCCGACGGCACGGATGATGTCGATGCCGATGTTGCGCAGGTTCTGGTATTCCCGGTCGGTGAGCGTGAGGGCGGGCGCGACGGTGATCGAGTCGCCCGTGTGCACGCCGACCGGATCGACGTTCTCGATGGAGCAGACGACCACCGTGTTGTCGGCAGTGTCCCGCATCAGCTCCAGCTCGTATTCCTTCCAGCCGAGGATTGACTCCTCAAGCAGCACCTCGGTGGTCGGGCTCTGGTGCAGGCCATCGCCGACGATGCGCACGAGTTCCTTCTCGGTGTAGGCGAAGCCCGATCCGAGCCCTCCCATAGTGAACGAGGGGCGCACGACGAGTGGATAGCCGAGGTCCTTCGCGAACTCGATCGCCTCGGGCACCGTGTGCGCGATGTGGCTGCGCGCCACGCCGGCACCGACATCCAGCACCAGTTGCTTGAAGATCTGGCGGTCCTCACCCTTGTTGATCGCCTCGAAGTTCGCGCCGATCAGCTCCACGTCGTATTTCTCGAGGATGCCGTGATGGTGCAGGTCGATGGCCGCATTGAGGGCAGTCTGGCCACCGAGGGTCGGAAGGATGGCATCCGGACGCTCCTTGGCGATGATCGTCTCGATGACCTGCCAGGTGATCGGTTCGACGTAGGTGGCGTCGGCGAAGTCCGGGTCGGTCATGATCGTCGCCGGATTGGAGTTGATCAGGATGACCCGCACCCCCTCCTCCCGCAGTACACGGCAGGCCTGGGTGCCCGAGTAGTCGAACTCGCAGGCCTGGCCGATCACGATCGGGCCGGAGCCGATCACGAGCACCGAATTGATGTCGTCGCGCTTGGGCATTAGTCGCTTTCCGTGTGGTCGGTGGTGTCGTGCAGGTGATCAACGACGAGGTCACGGAACCGGTCGAAGAGGTAGTTGGCGTCGTGTGGCCCCGCAGCCGCCTCGGGGTGATACTGCACCGAGAAGGCGGGGATATCGAGGGCGTTGAGCCCCTCGACCACGTTGTCGTTGAGGTTGACATGACTCACCTCGACACGACCGAAACCGGCGGGTGACTCGAACGGCCCGTCGAGTGGCGCGTCGACCGCGAATCCGTGGTTGTGCGAGGTGATTTCGACCCGGCCGGTCACACGGTCGACCACGGGCTGGTTGATGCCGCGGTGGCCGAACGGTAACTTGTAGGTGCCGAGCCCGAGGGCGCGGCCGAACAGTTGGTTGCCGAAACAGATGCCGAAGAACGGAAGTCCCGCGCGCAGCACCGCCTGCAGCAGCGCGACATGGGTCTCGGATGCTGCGGGGTCACCCGGTCCGTTGGAATAGAACACGGCGTTCGGCTCGAGGGCGCGCAGCTCGTCGAAGGTCACGTCCTGGGGAAGCACGTGCACCTCGAGTCCGCGTGCGGAGAGGTAGCCGAGCGTCGCGTTCTTCACACCGAGGTCGAGCACCGCGACAGACCCGATCCGTTCCCCCTCGGCGGGGATCGTGACCCGCTCGGTGACCGAGACCTGCGCAGAGAGGTTGAGCCCCGACATCTCGGCTCCCCCGCAAACGATCGCCAGATGCTCGGCGGCATCGAGGGAGGCATCCGCTCCCGAGAAGATGCCGCAGCGCATGGCGCCCGAATCGCGCAGGTGCAGGGTCGCGGCCCGGGTGTCGATGCCGCTGATGCCGACGATGCCCTCGGAGACGAGTTGGTCGTCGAGGCTGCCGTCGCCGCGGTAGTTGGACACGATTCGGGAGGGGTCGCGGACCGCGAACCCGGCCACCCAGATGCGACGGGATTCCGGATCCTCATTGTTCACCCCGGTGTTGCCGATGTGGGGGGCCGTCATCAGGACGATCTGCCCGGCATAGGACGGATCGGTGATCGTCTCCTGGTAGCCGGTCATTCCGGTGGCGAAGACGGCTTCGCCGAGGGTCGTTCCGCGGGCACCGTAGGCGTTTCCCCGGTAACGGGTGCCGTCTTCGAGTACGAGTACGGCGGGGTCGAAACGCTTCATGTGGCGTCTCCTTCCAGTGGAATGGGTGTGGGGAGAAGAGTCATCACCGCGTCGATCAGTGCGATCGAATCGGCCGGTTCGGTGAGTCTCAGGTAGCTGTCGACGAGTGTTTCACCGAGCGACCAGGTCAGTCGCACGAGCCCGCCCTTCTCGACGACCCGGTCGATCGTGAAGGTGGCGCGGTCGATCGCGCGAAGAGCCGCGCGCGCGATGAAGACCTCGGCGGAACCCGCGAGGATCAGAATGACTCCCGCCTCGGTCACCGTCACCGTGGCGCGGGCGCGGAAACCGAGCCCCGCCACCGCGACGCGGTTGAGTTCGTCGTCGGCCATCGTCGTGGCGACATAGAAGGCCTCGGCGGTGAGCAGCTCGGTGCCCGGGTCCGTGGGAACGGCATCCGGTCGGGGCAGGTGGGCCTGTCGCTTCTGGCGCCCGCGCCAGCCGATGACCATGCCGATGAGGGCAAGAAGGATGACGGCGATCACGATCGACGTCGAGGTGGTCCTATCCATGATCGGCTCCCGCCTGGTCGTAAGCCCGGGCTGCGGCTGCCACCGTCTCGGCATCCACCAGTTCGCCATCAAGCACGGTGGCGTAGCCGCGGTGGACCGTGGTCACGACTCGCCCGGGGAGGGTGGTCGCCAGGTAGGGCGAATTTATCCCCTTGCCTCGCAGCTGGGTGGTCTCGAACACCCGGCTCACGCTTGGATCGTAGAGGGTGAAGGATGCCGGTGCGCCGACTGCGATTCCCCGGTCATACCCGTCCAGCTGCCCGATCGCCGCCGGGGTCCGCGAGAACACGCGAGCGACGTCGGCCCAGTCCAGCATGCCGGTGTCGACGACGGAGACCTGCACGACGCTGAGCGCTGACTCGAGTCCGACCATCCCGAAGGCTGCCGCGGCCCATTCACAGTCCTTCGCTTCGACCGGATGCGGGGCGTGATCGGTTGCGACGATGTCGATCGTGCCGTCGGCGAGTCCCTCGCGCACGGCGCGAACGTCCTCATCCCGGCGTAACGGAGGATTCACCTTGTAGCGCGAGTCGTAGCTCGCCGCCAGTTGTTCGGTGAGCAGCAGGTGATGCGGGGTGACCTCGGCGGTGACATCGATTCCGCGGGCCTTCGCCCAGCGCACGACTTCGACCGAGCCGGCGGTGGAGAGGTGGCACACGTGCAGGCGGGCTCCCACGTGTTGCGCGAGCAGCACGTCGCGGGCGATGATCGCCTCCTCGGCAACGGCCGGCCAGCCGGCCAGTCCCAGCTCGCCGGAGAGAGTGCCCTCGTTCATCTGGGCGCCCTCGGTGAGGCGGGGCTCCTGGGCGTGCTGGGCGATCACTCCCCCAAAGGTCTTCACGTATTCGAGCGCGTGACGCATCAGCAAGGGGTCGGAGACGCACGTGCCGTCGTCGGAGAATATCCGCACCCGGGCACGGCTGTTCGCCATCGCTCCGATCTCACTGAGCTGCTGGCCTTCGAGACCTCGGGTGACGGCTCCGACCGGGCGCACCGTCACGTAGCCGTGGCGGTCGCCGAGCGACATCACCTGCTCGACCACACCGGCGGTGTCGGCGACCGGCGAGGTGTTCGCCATCGCGTGCACCGCCGTGAATCCGCCGATCGCGGCGGCGCGAGAGCCACTCAACACCGTCTCGCTCTGTTCGAAACCGGGCTCGCGCAGGTGGGTGTGCAGGTCGACGAGGCCCGGCAGCGCGATCAGGCCGGCGCCGTCGATGAGGCGGTCGGCTGAGGCGAAGACCGCCCGGCCCAGTTCGGCGATTCGGCCGTTGCGAACCAGGATGTCGGTGCTCGTGCCGTCGGCGAGGGTCGCCGCCCTCACCAGGATGGTCTCGATCATTGTTTTCCTCCCTCGCCGGACAGCGTGAGGTACAGCACGGCCATCCGGATCGATACCCCGTTCGCGACCTGTTCAAGCACGGTCGAGCGCCGCGAGTCGGCGGCGCCCGCCGAGATCTCGAGACCGCGATTCATCGGTCCGGGATGCATCACCATGCTATCGGCGGCCAGCAGTGCCAGCCTCGCGTCATCGAGGCCCCAGATCCGCGAATACTCTCGCGCATTCGGAAAGTAGGCGGCGTGCATCCGCTCGCCCTGGATGCGCAGCATCATCACCACGTCGGGCCGCGATCGGAGAGCGAGGTCGAGGTCGTAGAGCACGGCGACCGGCCAGTTCTCGACCCCGATCGGCAGCAGGGTGGCTGGCGCGACGAAGGTGACGCTCGCCCCGAGGGCGGTCAGCAGCCAGGCATTCGAGCGCGCGACCCGCGAGTGGAGGATGTCGCCGACGATCGTCACGGTGACCCCGTCGAGGTCGCGCCCCCGCGATCCGGTGCCGTGGAGTCGGCGGCGGATCGTGAACGCATCGAGCAGCGCCTGGGTCGGATGCTCGTGGGTGCCGTCGCCGGCGTTGATCACCGGGGCGTCGATCCAGCCGGAGTCCGCCAGCACCCGCGGGGCCCCGGAAGACCCGTGGCGGATGACGACGGCATCCGCTCCGATCGCGGCGAGAGTCTGCGCGGTGTCCTTGAGGCTCTCCCCCTTCGACACGCTCGATCCCTTTGCGCTGAAGTTGATCACGTCGGCGGAGAGTCGCTTGGCCGCCGCTTCGAACGAGATCCGCGTGCGCGTGGAGTCCTCGAAGAACAAGTTCACCACCGTCTTGCCGCGAAGGGCAGGCAGCATGCGAACCTCACGGTCCGCGACCTCCGCCATATCCTCTGCCACGTCGAGGATGGTGATCGCCTCCTCGCGGGACAGGTCGCGCGTGCTCAGCAGATGCCTCATGCGGTGGCCTCTTCGATGGAGACGAACTCGTCACCGTCGATCTCCTGCAGATGCACGTTGATGCGCTCATTCTGGGAGGACGGCAGGTTCTTGCCCACGAAATCGGGACGGATCGGCAGCTCGCGATGACCGCGGTCGATGAGCGTGGCGAGCCTCACGATCGCCGGCCTGCCGATGCCGCCGAGGGCATCGAGTGCGGCACGGATCGTGCGACCGGAATAGAGCACATCGTCGATGAGTACCACCGTCGTCCCGTCGATCCCGCCGGCGGGCACCTGGGTGGGCGAGGGAACACGGGTGGGGTTTCGACCGAGATCGTCGCGGAACATGGTGACATCGAGCGCCCCGGTCGGCACCGGCGTGCCGGAGATGTCGGCGAGCAGCTGGCCGATGCGGGTGGCGAGCACCACTCCCCGCGTGGGGATGCCAAGGATGACGAGGTTGTCCGGTCCCCGGTTGGACTCGAGGATCTCGTGGGAGATCCGAGTCAACGCCCGGGTGATGTCAGCGTGCTGCAGCACTGTGCGTGCGGGCAATCCGACCTCCTTCCCCGCCTCTCTGGACGGAATTTAAGGATGGCTATTGGTGACGACTATACCGCGCCGGGCACCGTCTCTCGTCGTCGGGGTTTTCTCGCGCGGGCTCATCGTGGGCGGTGGGGTTGCTCGACGGGGTTCGTCGAGTTGGTTCCTCGACTTGGTTCCTCGTGCCGCTCTCCTTCGAGCGAGGAATCCATGCCGCCGGGCAGCCCCCATCGCGAGAAATCCATGCTCGCAGGGCGACAGCTCGGCGCGTCAGCCCGAACACGCCGACGAACCCGACGGAGGGCATGGATTTGTGATCGGAAACTCGACAAGAAGTACACCTGCTCCCCCAAGACCCGATCCGGTGCAATACCGCCCGCCGAAGCGACCTCCCTGCGAGAAATCCATGCTCGTGGGGCGACAGCTCGACACGTCAGCCCGAACACGCCGACAAAGCCGACGGAGGGCATGGATTTCTGATCGGTCGCCCGTCCACTCGACGGTCGCGGCGACGGGACTGGCGGCGACGGACTACGGCCGACCCTGCCCCGACGAAAGAACTCAGGCGCGGGTTTGGGCGATGCGACCCAGCAGGCCGTTCACGAAACCGGCGGAGTCCTCGGTGCTGAGGGACTTCGCCGCCTCGACGGCCTCGGAGATCGCCACGCTGTCGGGGATCTCGTCGTTGAAGAGCAGCTCCCAGATGCCGATGCGCACGATCGCGCGGTCGGTGACGGGCATCCGATTGATGGTCCAGCCCTGCGCGTAGGTCTCGATGAGCTCGTCGATCTCGTCGCCGTGCTCGCCGATGCCTTCGACGATCGTGCGCGCGTAGACCCAGGAGTTCCAGCGGTCGGGTTCACTCTTCGCTCGATCAGCCTCGAGGGCGATCGCCGCGTTGAGCGAGATCTCTCGAAGGTCGGCGCCGTATAACAGGTCGATCGCGCGCTTTCGCGCTTTGGTTCGCGCGCCCAATTTATTCGACTCCCACTAGTTGACGCGACCGAGGTAGCTGCCGTCACGGGTATCGACCTTGACCTTCGTGCCCTGCTCGAGAAACAACGGTACCTGGATCTCGTATCCGGTTTCGACCGTCGCCGGCTTCGTGCCGCCAGTGGAACGATCCCCCTGCAGCCCAGGCTCCGTGTAGGTGATCTCGA
>JBBRDX010000005.1:0-43815 GCA_038203515.1 Actinomycetales bacterium
AGCTGGCAGGACGTGCGTTCGTCGATCAATCGGGCCGAGCGACTCGGCGTGAGCGCAGTGTGGACCACCTGGGCAAAGCTCTCCCTCGCCCACAGCGCGCAGATCGAGGCGATCTCTGAATCCTGGGTCGCCGACAAAAAGTTGCCCGAGCTCGGATTCACGCTCGGTGGCCTGGACGAACTGCGCGATCCGGATGTCGCGGTGCTGCTCGCCGTCGCTGATGATGACGTCGTCGAGGCTGTGACCAGTTGGATGCCCACCTACCGGGAAGGGGAGATAATCGGCTGGACCCTGGATTTCATGCGCCGCCGCCCCGGAAGCATGAACGGCATCATGGAGTTTCTCATCGCTTCGGCCGCCCTTCTCATGCAGCAGCGGGACATCGAGTTCATGAGCCTCTCGGCCGCGCCGCTGGCCCGCCGGGAGTCCTCATTGGAGGAATCAGACGGCACGGATCGCCTCCTGGGTTTTCTCGCCCGCAGTCTCGAGCCGGTCTACGGGTTCCAGTCGCTCTTCACCTTCAAGCAGAAATTCAAGCCGGAGTTGAAGGCGATGCTCATGGCCTACCCCGATCCGCTCGGCCTTCCCGCGATCGGTGCAGCGCTCGGCCGCGCCTATCTCCCCTCGCTCAGCGTGCCGCAGACCATGAGGTTCCTTCGCGGCCGTGCGTGATGCGGCGGTGGGTGATGCGGCGGTGGGTGATGGTGCCGTGGGTAGTGGGGCCCTGGGTAATGGGGCCGTGGGTGACCGTGGGCAACTGACTGCCGAAGCCAGCGGTGCTATCCTCGAATGGTGCTGTTCGGTCTGCTCCTTCTTAGCTGCCGCGACGAGTCCTAACCCAGGCCTCCCTCGTCGCGGAGACTGGTGCTGCAACAGCGCCGTTGGCTGACCATCTCAGACCAAGCGAAAGAGCGAGACAATGAAGAACAGCCAGTCGGCTTCTGCAATGCCGATCCACAAGTACCGCCCGTACCACGAGACCGTGACCGTGCACCTGCCCGACCGCACCTGGCCGTCTCAACGCATCACCGTCGCGCCGCGCTGGTGCGCGGTCGACCTGCGAGACGGCAACCAGGCGCTCATCGACCCGATGAGCCCCGAACGCAAGCGCATCATGTTCGACCTGCTGGTGCGCATGGGCTACAAGGAGATCGAGGTCGGCTTCCCATCGGCGTCCCAAACGGACTTCGACTTCGTGCGCAGCCTCATCGAAGACGACCTGATCCCGGATGACGTCACCATCCAGGTGCTCACCCAGGCCCGTGGGGCCCTGATCGACCGCACCTACGAGTCGCTTGTCGGTGCCAAACGGGCCATCGTGCACCTGTACAACTCCACGAGCGTGCTGCAGCGGGACGTCGTGTTCCGAACTGACAAGCAGGGCATCATCGACATCGCCCTCGAGGGTGCCCGACTGTGCAAGGCCGCCGAATCGATCACCGCCGGCACCGAGATCTTCTACGAGTACTCCCCGGAGAGCTACACCGGCACCGAACTCGAGTTCGCGCTTG
Source organism: Actinomycetales bacterium (assembly GCA_038203515.1). Taxonomy (GTDB): domain Bacteria; phylum Actinomycetota; class Actinomycetes; order Actinomycetales; family Microbacteriaceae; genus Lacisediminihabitans. Next base: position 1,512 of record JBBRDX010000005.1, read on the forward strand.
AAGTGTGTAACCGGGTGATCGCGATCTTCGAACCCACCCCGGAGCGCAAGGTCATCATCAACCTGCCTGCCACGGTCGAGATAGCGACCCCCAACGTGTATGCGGACTCGATCGAGTGGATGTCGCGCCGCCTCGACCAGCGCGAGAACATCATCCTCTCGCTGCATCCGCACAACGATCGCGGTACCGCGGTGGCCGCCGCCGAACTCGGCTACCTCGCCGGGGCCGACCGCATCGAGGGCTGTCTCTTCGGCAACGGCGAACGCACCGGCAACGTGGATATCGTGGCGCTCGGCATCAACCTGTTCACGCAGGGGATCGACCCGCAGATCGATTTCAGCGACCTCGACGAGGTGAAGCGCACCGTGGAGTATGTGAATCAGCTGCCCGTGCCCGAGCGTCACCCCTGGGCTGGCGACCTGGTCTACACCGCCTTCAGCGGATCCCATCAGGATGCGATTAAAAAGGGCTTCGAGGCGATGGCGGCGGATGCCGAAGACAAGGGTGTCACCGTCGACGAGCTCGTGTGGGCCGTGCCGTACCTTCCGATCGACCCGAAGGACCTCGGGCGCAGCTACGAGGCGGTGATCCGGGTCAACTCGCAGTCCGGCAAGGGAGGCGTCGCCTACCTGCTCAAGAAGGACCACGCTCTCGACCTGCCGCGCAAGCTGCAGATCGAATTCTCGGGCGTCGTGCAGGCGAAGACGGAGGCCGAGGGCGGCGAGGTCACCAGCGCCGAGATCTGGGAGATCTTCCAGGACGAATACCTGCCAGCGTCGTCGGCGGCAGACAAGTGGGGCCAGTTCGAACTCGCCTCCACCCGCACCCAGAGCGACATGTCCGGAACGGTCTCCCTCCACACCGAACTCCGGGTCGGCGAGCAGGTCGTGTCGACCGACACGACCGGCAACGGCCCGATCGCGGCATTCCTCAACGTGCTCACCGAGCAGGGTGTCGAGGTCAAGCTCTACGACTACGTCGAGCATGCACTCAGTGGTGGTGGTGACGCCCTCGCCGCCGCGTATGTCGAGCTCAACGTCAATGGCGTGCGCCTGTGGGGCGTCGGGATCGATGCGGACATCTCCACGGCATCCCTCAAGGCGGTCGTCTCGGCAGTCAACCGGGCGGTTCGCAAAGAGTCGGGTGATCGCGAGCTGGCGTCGGTCTAGGACTTCGGCACTCAGGGGCGCAGCGCGGGCCAGCACCGCTGCCCAACAGCGCTGCGCAGCACCGCTGCCCAGCACTGCTGGCCGCACCTCGTCAGGCCCCTCGGATTCCCGGAAACTCCCCGCCTCCGCGCCCACGAGTGACACTCGCGCCCGGAAGTTCGGGCGCGAGTGTCACTCGTGGGCGCGGAGGCAGGGGAATGGGCGGCAGGTAAGCCCTCGCTAGTCTGGAGCCATGACGTCGCTGGAGCACCCCCACTCCACCCCGCCAGCCGCCCGTATCGTCGATCCTGGTGCAATCGACCGCAATATCGGGCGAGTCCGGCACATCACGGCGACCCCGATCCTCACCGGCCTCGGTGGCCGCACGGCCAGGCGCCACACCAACCCAGACCAGAGGGACTCTTCCGTGAAGCGCATCGGCATCATCTTCGGCGGGGCGAACAACGAACACGAGGTGTCGTGCAACTCGGCTCGGAGCGTGGCATCCCACCTCGATCCAGAGCGGTTCGAGCCGGTGCTCATCGGCATCGACCGTCGCGGTGGCTGGCATCGCCTCCCATCCGTGGATGCACTCGCTGATGCAACCGACGGCAGCCGCTTCCCCGATCTCGACGACGTCGACATCGCCTTCCCCGCTCTGCACGGGCGCTTCGGCGAGGATGGCACGGTGCAGGGTCTCCTCGAGCTCACACGCATCCCGTATGTGGGCTGCGGAGTGCTCTCGAGCGCGCTTGCGATGGACAAATTCCTCGCCCAGCAACTGCTCGCACTGGCCGGCATCCCGACCATTCCGACTTCCGTCGTGACCGCAGCGACCGCGGGCGACGCAGTCACGCTCGCCGACGCGCTGGGGTATCCGGTCTTCGTCAAACCGAACCGCTCCGGGTCGAGTGTCGGTGCGAGCCGGGTGGAGTCCGCCGAGGAAATGGCCGAGGCCATCGCCCTGGCGCTGCAGCACGATTCGACCGCCCTGGTGCAGAAGACGATAGTCGGCGATGAGGTGGCCCTCGGTGTGCTTCAACACCTCGATGGCAGCCTGGCTGTCGGGGCGCCGCTGCGCATTCTCACCGAGGACTCGACGGCATTCTTCGACTACACCGCCAAGTACACGGCCGGGGGAGGAGCGACACTCGAGGTGCCCGCCCAGATTCCGGATGCCGCGAGCGCCCGACTCGTCGAATTCGCGACGCTGGCCTTCCACACTCTCTACTGCGAGGGTCTGGCCCGCGTGGACTTCTTCCTCGGGGCCGACGGCACCATCACCCTCAACGAGGTGAACACCCTGCCGGGCCTCACGGCATTCAGTCAGTATCCGCGCATGTGGCAGGCCGTCGGCGTCTCCTACACCGAATTGTTGAGCCGCCTCATCGACCGGGCTGTCGTCGCCTTCAGCGGCGAACAGAGCGTCGTCGCCACCTCGGCATCCGCTCCAGGCGTCGCTGCTCTGGAAGGCTCCACTTAAAGAGCACGGCGAGCACGCGCACCCCGAAGGTGACCCCGACGCACACCACCGCGGCGATAAACACGGGAACACCGAGCGCGACGAGGACCACGAGGGTACCGGCGCCGGCGACGGCCGCGATCGCATACAGCGATCCGACGTGCATGAGGGCGATCGGCAAGTTGAGCAGCAGGTCCCGCAGGATCGAGCCACCGACCGCCGAGAGCACTCCGACGAAGATCGAGGGGATCTCCGGCAGGCCCAGTGTGAGCGACTTGGTGGTGCCGATGGCGCAGAACAGGCCGATGGTCAGCGCATCGAGGGCGGTGATCACCTTGCCGAGACGCTGGAAGAGTCGCTCGAGCAACATCCCGAGGAGGGCAGCGCCAACGGCCACCAAGATATACCAGTTGGATCGCAACGTCACGGGCACCTGGTTGAGTAACACATCACGGAAGAGTCCGCCGCCGGTGCCGGCTGCGACGCCGATGAGTGCGACACCGAGCAGGTCGAGTCGGCGGTCGCGGAACTGCGCGGCGAACATCGCGCCCTGCACCCCGCCGACCGCGATCGCGAGAAGATCCGCCCAGAGCGGGATGATGAGAGGGCTGGCGGTCACAGTCATTGTTACCACGGCACGGCACAGCGCTCCCTGTGGCCGTCGCGACGATAATTGGCAGATGCCCCTCTATCGTGACGAAGCCGTCGTGCTGCGCACCCACAAGCTGGGTGAGGCCGACCGAATCGTCACCATGCTCACACGCCAGCACGGCAAGGTGCGCGCCGTGGCAAAGGGGGTGCGGCGCACGGCGTCCAAGTTCGGGGCGCGGCTCGAACCGTTCATGGTCGCCGATGTGCAGCTCTACGAGGGCCGGAGCCTCGACATCATCACCCAGGCCGAATCGGTAGGGTCCTACGGCGCCGACATCACCGCCGACTACGGCAGCTACACGGCCGCGAGCGCGATGGTGGAGACCGCAGACAAGCTCACCGAGGGCGAGCCGAGCCTTCCGCAATACCTGTTGCTCGTCGGTGCCCTTCGGTCCCTCGCCCGGCGTGAGCACGGGGCCAGCCTCACTCTCGATTCCTACCTGCTGCGCGCCCTGTCGATCGCCGGCTGGTCACCGAGCTTCGACGACTGCTCGGTCACCGGAGCCCCGGGACCCCATTCGGCATTCGTCGTGCAGTTGGGTGGCGTAGTGGCGGATGCCGTCGCCCCGCCCGGCGCCCCCCGTCTCGATGCGAAGACCCTCCTGCTCCTCTCCTCGTTGCTCACCGGCGAGTGGGAGACGGCGGATGACGCGGATGACCGTACCCGCGCGCAGGCGAGCGGCGTGGTCGCCGCCTACACCCAGTTCCACTTGGATCGCGGACTGCGTTCGCTCGAGCACGTCGACCGGGTGCGTTCGTGACGGTTCCTAAGACCCACCGTGACGCCGTCAACTTCACGCCGATCGACTGGACCGGCCTCTACCCGCCGAAGCTGCCGAAAAACGCGGTCCCCGAGCACGTCGCCATCGTGATGGACGGCAACGGACGCTGGGCCAACGGCAAAGGTCTCACCCGGGTCGAGGGCCACAAGGCGGGGGAGGCGAGCCTCCTCGACGTTGTCGCGGGTGCCATCCAGGTCGGGGTGAAACACCTCAGCGTCTACGCCTTCTCCACGGAGAACTGGAAGCGCTCTCCCGACGAGGTGCGCTTTCTCATGGGCTTCAATCGCGATGTGCTGCACCGTCGGCGCGACCAGCTGAACGACTGGGGCGTGCGCGTGCGCTGGGCCGGGCGCAAGCCGCGACTCTGGGCATCCGTCATCGATGAATTGCAGTTCGCCGAGCGATTGACGGCCGGTAACTCCGTGCTCACCCTGACCATGTGCGTCAACTACGGCGGGCGTACCGAGATCGCGGATGCCGTGCGCGCGATCGCCGACGACGTGGCCGATGGCCGGCTGAAGCCCTCCGGCATCTCGGAGAAGACCATCCAGAAACGGCTCTACGCCCCGGATCTTCCTGATGTCGACCTGTTCGTCCGCAGCTCCGGCGAGCAGCGCACCAGCAATTTCATGCTCTGGCAGAGTGCGTACGCTGAGATGGTGTTTCTCGACACACTCTGGCCGGACTTCACCCGAGAGCAACTGTGGGAGGCGATCGTGCTGTACGCGCAGCGAACCCGGCGCTTCGGCGGGGCGATCGACGCGCCCTCGGTGTAGCGCCTCCTGCGGAAGAAAACCCGTGTTCCCCAACGCGCCTCAGCACTCAGCCCGCGACGAGAGTCCCCGCGAGCCACGCGTCGACCTGCCGCTGGCTTCGCAGCCTGACGACCTGCAGCTGTGGATACTCCCGTGCCGTGATCGGCACCGTGCGCCGATAGGTGCGCTGGTGCTTCAGCGCCCAGCGGATGATTCCCTCCCGATTGGCCACGGCGTGCCACATACCCGGCTCGGTGTTGCCGTTCCATAGCTCGACTCGCCTGCGGCTGCGGATGATCGTTCGGCGCACCACGCGGGATACGGCGACAGGGGAAGGCAGGTCGAGCCAGACCAGCGTGTCCGCGCGGGCAGACAGCAGGGGCCGGGCATCCCGATACTGCCACTCGGTGATCCAGGCCGGCTCCCGCGTGAAGAGCTCAACATCGGCGAGGAATTGCGGCCGCGGGATCCAACCGGACCCGTGATACAGGCCGTCGATCTCCGTGTAAGGCAGGTCGAGGGCATCCGCGATCCGGCGGGCAAGGGTCGACTTGCCAACTCCGCTCACGCCGGCAACCACCACCCGTGAGGGTGTGCGGAGGGGGTCGCGCCAGGAGTGCATCCATCCATTCTCCCTGCGCGATCCGCACCGGATTGATCGCGGCGAATCGATATTCTGGGCTGATGAGCACTAACGACCTCACCCCCATTCGCACCGGCATCATCGGCTACGGTCTCTCCGGCCGGATCTTCCACGCGCCATTCATCGCCGCGAACCCCCGGTTCTCGCTCGAAGTCGTGGCCACGAGTCACGCCGGGCGACAGACGGTGGCGCGATCGCAGCATCCGACCATCGATACCGTCAACACTCCCGCCGATCTGATCGAACGCGGACTCGACCTCGTAGTGCTCGCCTCTCCCGGTCACGCCCACCTCGAGCAGGGACTCGCGGCCTTTGCAGCCGGGTCCGCCGTCGTGGTCGACAAGCCGTTCGCGGCCTCTGTGTCCGAGGCCGAGCAGCTCATCGCCGCAGCCGATTCTGCCGGTCGGCCGCTGATGGTGTTCCAGAACCGCCGCTGGGACGGCGACTTCCTCACCGTGCAAAAACTCCTCACCGAGGGGGCCCTCGGAAGAGTTCACCGCTTCGAGTCGACATTCGAGCGCTGGTCTCCCGGCCTGCGCGACCGGTGGCAGGACACCACCACCAGCGCGCAGGGGGCCGGCATCACCTTCGACCTCGGCAGTCACCTCATCGACCAGGCACTGCAGCTCTTCGGACCGGCCGAGATCGCGGATGCCGAACTCTCGATCCTGAGGAAGGGCGGGGTCAGCGACGATGAGGCTTTCATCTCGCTGCTTCATGCCTCCGGAACACGGTCCCATCTCACCCTCAGTCGCTTCGCCGGGCAGAACGCACCGCGCTTCCGGGTGCTCGGCGATCGATCCTCGTTCACGATCTACGGCCTCGACAGCCAGGAACCCGTGCTCGACGCGGGCGCCTCACCGGCCGACCCCGGCTTCGGTATCGAGTCGGAGGAGAACTGGGGCACCATCGGAATAACCGGCTCCGGGGAGTTCCCGCTCACGAAGGTGCCAACTGAGCGAGGCGACTATGCCGCGTTCTATCACGGAGCTGCCGCAGCGATCCGGGATGGCGCGCTACCTCCGGTCGATCCGCGAGAAGCGCTCGAGACCGTGCGCATCATCGAAGGGGTGCACCGCTTCAGGCGGTGACCTCACACGGTCACGAGGCCCCAATCGTTGCCGTCTAGTCCGTGCAGCAGGCGGCTGGTCGCCGCGAGACTCGGCACCCGGCGCGCACCCTCGTTGGCGATGAGGTGGATGCTGCGGGCACTGGCCGGCGAGTGGGGGCGGATCACCGCGCCCGGCGGCAGCGCCGCCGCCACCAGGGCGAGGCGCGGCAGCATCGCGACGCCGAGGCCGCTCGCCACCATGTTGATCACGGCGCTGGCGTTATCGGTCTCGAAGGCGATTGCGGGGGCGAAGCCGGCGAGTTCGCAAACGGCGAGGAGGTGGCCGCGACAGCGCGGGCATCCGGCGATCCACCGCTCGTCCGAGAGTCCGGCGAGATCCACCACGGGCTGGTTGGCCAGCGGGTGCCCCGAGCCGAGCACCACCACGGTATCTTCGGTGAAGAGCGTCTCCGATCCGAGTCCATTGGCGCTGTCGATGTGCGGGTCGGAACGGTCCCCGGGGTAGCTGAAGGTGATCGCGAGGTCGATGCTGCCCTCCCGCAGCAGTGCGACGGCCTCCGGGGGTTGTGCCTCCACGTAGTTGACCCGCACGCCGGGATGCTCGACGGCCATCGCCGCGAGCAACCGTGGCACGATCGTCGATGACGCGGTGGGGAAGGCGGCAAGGCGCACCGTTCCCGTGCGCAACCCAGCGAGGTCGGCGAGGTCGCCGGATGCTGCCCCAAGGGCCGACGCGATCGTGAGCGCGTGACGAGCGAGGACGGTGCCTGCTTCAGTGAGGCGCACCGAACGGCCCACCCGGGTCACCAGGGGCACGTTCAGCCGCGCTTCGGCCCGCTGCACGTGTTGGCTCACCGCGGGCTGGCTGTAGCCGAGCAGGCGGGCGGCACCGGTTATCGTGCCGGTGTCGGCAATGGCGCGCACGATCCGGATCGTCTGAAGGTCGAGTGGAGGATCGAAGGACACTGTCATAACACGATGTTATTGGTTCCATCGAAAGTATGCTCTTGTCGCATGAATGGCCCGGCATCATGCTGGAGCAATGACGACCGCGACCCGGGCGACCCGCCCCACCCTCTCTCCCGAACTCCAGCGAGCACGGGAGAGCTTCGAGCCATCCAGCGGGTTCCTCGCTGTCGCGTCGATCGGCATCCCCACCCGAGAGACGGTCGCCGCACAGAAAGCAGATCTCGACCTGTGGGGGAGCGCGCGTCGCGACCCCATGGACTACGACGCGATTGTCGAGCGCACGCGGCAGTCGTACGCGCGGTTGGTCGGGGTCAGCCCGCACCGGGTCGCCACCGGTTCGCAGACCTCGGTGATCACCAGCCTCGTCGCCGCGGGAGTGCCCGATGGTGCGGAGGTGCTGAGCGTGCTCGGCGATTTCTCGTCGATCGTGTTCCCACTCCTCCAGAAGCCGGGTATCCGAGTGCGCACCGTCGGCCTCGCCGACCTCGCGTCCTCCATCTCCGATGACACCTGGCTCGTCGTGTTCTCCCACATCCAGTCGTCCACCGGTGTCGTGGCGGATGTGCCCGCGATCATCGCCGCAGCGAATGCCCACGACGCCTACACGTTCTGCGACACTACGCAGTCTGCGGGGGTGCACCCCGTGGACGCCTCGCTCTTCGACGCGACGGTGTGCCACAGCTACAAGTGGCTGTGCGCCCCCCGCGGGGTCGCATTCCTCACGCTGAGTGAGCGATTCCAGGCGAAGCTGCGTCCGCTCCAGGCGGGCTGGTACGCCGGGGAGCAGGTCTGGCAGTCCTGCTACGGACCGAATATGGCACTCGCGAGCGACGCCCGCGCGTTCGACGTTTCGCCGGCCTGGCCAGCCTGGGTCGGGGCGGAGCCCGCCATCCGCCTGTTCTCCGAACTGGATATCGCCGAGGTCTGGGCCTACACGAGTGGTCTCGGTGATCTGCTCTGCGAGGGACTCGGCATCCCGCAGCAGCACCAGGCGATCGTGACCTGGGCGGATCCGGATGCCACCGACCTGCGCAGGCTCGTCGCGGCCGGCATCAAGGCGTCGGGTCGGGCCGGTCGGCTTCGCGCCGCTTTCCACCTGTGGAACGACGAGGCGGATGTCGCGGCCGTGATCGCTGCACTGCGCCCCTGATCTCGGCCTCGGCCTCGGCTGCGGCGTGAATCGGGGACTAAAACGCGCTGGCGTCGCGCGTCGACCGGTTGCAGAGGATCGGTTGCAGAGGATCGGTTGAAGACGAAGGGTCCATTCAGAGCCGGCCATTCCGATCCGCCCGGATCGCTCGTCGGTTGCCGTAACCCGAAGGGCCGCCCTCCCGGCCAGGTTCTCGAAACCCTCGGGCGTGTGCCGGTGAAGCAACCAAGGTCGGTCCTCCGCCGTGGCGCTGCCATTGGCGTGCTTCTCGTAGCGGAGCACTACGCGCTGCGAGCACCGTCGCATCGTCGGCCAGCAGCATAATCGTGGGTCCCGCGAGGAAAATGGAGCGGTACTGGCGATCGGGATCGAACTCCGCAACCCAGTTCGAGCGCCGGTTGCCCCGCCGCGTCAATGAACGCCGCGTCAATGAACGCCGCGTCAATGAACGTCGCGTCAATGAACGCCGCGTATGGTTCCCACGGCTGGGACGTCGACTCGGGAGGGCCATAAAGCTCGGCGGCGATGCCCGTGCAGAAGTCTGCCGGATCCATGGTCCAGTGAATCACACGGCATTCGTGGACCCATGAACACCGAAGGGTCCCGTGACGGGCTGGATCACGCGGAACCAGTGCACGACGACCGGCTCGGCGGCGCGCAGCTGCCAGGTGGGGTCGCCAGCATCGGAACGAACCAGGTGGGCGACCTCGTTCCAGAACGCCACATGGTCGCGCCGCCAGTCCTGCGCATCGGCGAAACCCTCCCCTTCATCCCGGGCCACGTCGTCCCCGACGAGGTGCAAGGGGATGATCCTCACACGGGTCGTCTCAACGACGCCGTGCGGTCGGCCGTCGTGATCCGTCAACGTCAGGCGCTGACCGACTCGCGGCAGCGGATCGCCGGACAGGTACTCCACCGCGAGAGAGGACGTCGCGGTCTTCTCGCCGCGCAGCACCGCAGCCAGGAGCCGATCGCCCAGACCCCGATCGCCGTCGTACCCGAAGCTCAGCGTCTCGATCATGGATCCACTCTGCCAGCACCATCCGCGGGCCATTGATGGGAGGTCACCGTGTCGCGGCGGAATCCGCTTGTGAGGGCGCGTCCCGCTTACGGTTCCTCTTGCGCACCGGAGAGTTGATGCCCGGACGCAGGCCCGGGCCTCGGCTCAGGCTCGTGCCGGCGCGAGTTCATCCGAAGGGTTTGATGGCGACGCGTCCGCTGCCGGTGCGGGCAAGGTACAGGCGGGCGCCGGTGCGGGCGAGGAACTCGTCGACGGCCTCGCGGGAGCCTTGCCACCAGCCGTAGTCGTCGAGCAGGAGAACACCGCCCGGCATGAGTCGGTCGTACAGGTGCGCCAGCTCGTGCGCGGTCGATTCGTACCAGTCCGTGTCCAGCCGCAGCACGGCGATGCGTTCGGGCGCCTCACTGGGGATCGTCTGCTCGACCGGCCCCTTGATGAAATGCACCTTCTCCTGCGGGTAGGGGACCTGACGGAAGCCCTCCTGCACATCCTCCAGCGAGGCGTATGCCCAGACACGGGATGTCTTGCCGTGGGAGGCCAACAGGTCGGCTGCGGCTCGACCGTCGCTACGCCGGTCCCGTGGGCCGGGCGCGGTCATGCCCTCGTAGGTGTCGAATAGGTACAGGTCGCGCTCGTGTGCGCCCACCGCGTCGAGCGCCCGGGCAATCGCGTGCATGCTCCCGCCGCGCCACACGCCGCATTCCACGACCGCCCCGGGAATCTCGTGCCGGGTGACGTAGCGGGCTGCCGTGATCACCGCGAACAGCTTCTCGACGCTCGTCATCGTGTAAGGCCCCACCGCGCGGATGATTGCCGAGGCCTCGTCGTCGATATCCGCCGGAATCTTCCCCGTCGACGCCCCGCGGTCGATCGTGCCGCCGCCGCTCGTGCCGCCGCCGCTCGTGCCACCGTGGCGGGCACGCCGAAGCTCATACCCGGTCAGTTGGGAAAGGACACCATTGAGACTTTTGCGCACCGACACAATCCACAAGTTACCGCACCGTGGGCTAGATGAGTGAACTCCGCATAAGCGCAGTCGTCCCGCTGCAGGTCCTCTGATGGAAACTTCTCCTAACGTGCGTTTCATGGCGGGGGCGGTGGTCTGCTTCTGGCCAGCCTCACCGCACGACCAATCGACCGGAGCCTCGATCGGCCCGGGCTCGGCAGCTACTTGAGCTTCGAGCCGCGCACGTGGGCTTCGCCCATCGGGTGGTGCCGATTGTCCGTGCACGGTCAGGTCATTCACGGATCCACCAATGCTGGGCGTGGGGAATAGCGATTTTCTGCTGTCGCTTCGACCGGACCGTACCGTGATCGAATGGACAAGCGTCAACTGCTCACTGGGCGACTCCCGTCGGAGGCGCCGCAGTCAACGGGCATCGACGCGATCACCGCGGCCTGCTCACCGAGGCTGCTCGAGCCGTCGTAGAGTTCGGATTCGCCAGCGCGCCGGAGGGGCGTGGCCTCGTGCGCATCGTGTGGCACGCCCATGCGGGCGACCGCTGGACAGTTGGATGCCGCGAAGCCCGCGTCACGGTTGAACTGAGTGCAGTCGACTTGACGACAGTTTTATTCAAGTTGAGTGTGTTACGGTCAAAATGACTGTTACTAATGAGATTGCGAGGTAGCCATGAACGTCAGCACGCCCCAGCAGGATGCGGCCCTGGTGTCGTTGGCGGTCTCGACCGTGATCTTCGCACTCAAGGCCGACAGCGAGGGCGAGGCGGCATCTCTCTGGTTGCCCCTTGTCCGCCGCATCCGGGAGCCGTTCGCCGGCCGATGGGCGCTGCCGGGCGGGCCGATCGATCCGACCGAGGGCCTCGAGCATGCTGCCGGTCGGCACCTCCTCGACACGACGGCGCTCAGTCCCACCTATCTCGAGCAGCTCTACGCCTTCGGCGAGATCGAGCGGTCTCCTGGCGACCGCGTGGTCTCAATCGTCTACTGGGCGCTCGTGCGTTCGGAGGAGGCAGAGCTCGCGGCCGTCGGCGAGAACGTGCGCTGGTTTGCCGCCGACGACCTGCCGCCGCTCGCCTTCGACCACAACACCATCGTCGAGTACGCCCTCTGGCGACTGCGCACCAAGGTGGAGTACAGCCGAATCGCCCATGCATTCCTCGGTGAGAAATTCACCCTCGCCGAGCTGCGCCATGTGCATGAAGCCGTGCTTCGTCGGGCTCTCGATCCGGCGAATTTCCGGCGCCAGATGGAGTCGTCGCCGGCAGTCATCGCTACGGGCGAACGCCTCTCCGGAGGGCGCCATCGACCACCGCGGCTCTATCGCTACAACGGTGCGGTCGAACTCACCGACCGTGGGCCGCTGGCTCGTTCTTAATCACTCAGCAAGTCTTAATCACTCAGCAAGTCGTAATCACTCAGCAAGTCCTAGTCACAAACAAGGAGACACCGTGTCATCTGTCGACACCACCATCCAGCTCATCCGCGCCGGAAAGGCCGAGGGCGCGGTCTGCAGCCCGGACCTCGCCGAGGGCCCGTGGGTGTTCGACCGGCAGACCGCGCCGAGCTACGGACCCGGTTCGTCGATGGGCGACATCATTCCGGCCGGAAGCCCACGCCAGGGCCAGCTGCCCGAGGAATATCGCGCCGCGTCCAACCAGCAGCTCGCCGACCGCATCCACGCCGCGAAGCAGACCCTCGGCGACCGTGTCGTCGTGCTCTGTCATTTCTACCAGCGGGATGAGGTGGTGCAGTTCGCCGACTTCGTCGGCGACTCCTTCCAGCTCGCCAACGCCGCGCGCTCCACACCGGCTGCCGAGGCGATCGTGTTCTGCGGGGTGTACTTCATGGCCGAGACCGCTGACATCCTCGCCGGCCCACAGCAGTCGGTGATCCTGCCGAACCTGGCCGCCGGATGCTCGATGGCCGACATGGCCGACATCGACTCGGTCGAAGAGTGCTGGCAGCAGCTCGCCGATCTCTACGGCACGGCACCGGATGCCGAGGGCCGCGTGCCGGTAATCCCGGTCACCTACATGAACTCATCGGCCGCCCTCAAGGGGTTCTGCGGAGACCATGGCGGCATCGTCTGCACCTCCTCCAACGCCGCGACAGTGCTCGCGTGGGCCTTCGAGCGCGGCCAGCGGGTGCTCTTCTTCCCCGACCAGCACCTGGGGCGCAACACCGCGAAGGCGATGGGCGTTGCGCTCGAACGCATGCCGATGTGGAACCCGCGCAAGCCGCTTGGCGGCAACAGCGACGTCGTGCTGGCGGATGCCCGCGTCATCCTCTGGCATGGCTTCTGCTCGGTGCACAAGCGCTTCACCGTCGGCCAGATCGCTACCGCGCGCGCCGAATTCCCGGGAGTGACCGTGGTCGTGCACCCCGAGTGCCCGATGGAGGTCGTGGATGCCGCGGACGCCGCCGGCTCCACCGACTTCATCGGCAAGGCCATCGCTGCCGCGACGGAACCGACCACCTTCGCAATCGGCACCGAGATCAATATGGTCAACCGGCTGGCGGCGCAATATCCGCAGCACACGATCTTCAGCCTCGACCCGGTGGTGTGTCCGTGTTCCACGATGTACCGCATCCATCCCGGCTACCTCGCCTGGGTGCTCGAGGCTCTCGTTCGCGGAGAGGTGCTCAATCAGATCACGGTGCCCGAGTTGGTGGCCACCCGCGCCCGCATCGCGCTCGAGCGGATGCTTTCGGCCCAGCCCGGTGCGTCCACCGCCCCGGCCGATGTGATCGGAGACTGACCGTGCCTGTTTCAGGCCAGACAACCGGCGTCATCGTCGTCGGCACGGGTATCGCCGGACTCGTTGCCGCACTGCGCGCGGCGCGCACCCGCTCGGTGATCCTCGTCACCAAGGCGGAGCTCGGGGAGAGCAATACGCGCTACGCACAGGGTGGGATCGCCGCGGTCATGTTCGCTGACGACAGTGTCGGCGCCCACATCGACGACACTCTCGCCGCGGGGGCCGGACTCAACTCCCGGGAAGCGGTCGAGATCCTCTGCACTGAGGGGCCGGAACGCATCCGGGACCTGCTCGCACTCGGCGTCGAGTTCGATCGCGAGAACGGGGTGCTCGCGCGCGGACGCGAGGCCGCCCATTCACGTGCGCGCATCCTGCACGCGGGCGGGGATGCGACCGGCGCCGAAATCGAGAGTGCCCTCGTTCGGGCCGTTCGCGCCTCCACCGTACAGATTCTCGAATACACCTTCGCACGCGAGCTGCTCATCGTCGACGGCCGGGTGTGCGGAGTCGAGACCGTCGATGCCGAGGGCACGGTGCAGCGACTTAAGGCGGATGCCGTGATCCTGGCGAGCGGCGGAGCCGGCCAGCTCTACTCCCACACCACCAATCCCGCTGTCGCTACCGGCGATGGCGCTGCCGCGGCGTTCCGGGCCGGTGCCCGCCTCGCCGATATCGAGTTCTACCAGTTTCATCCCACCTCGCTCGCGGTGCCCGGCAACTTCCTCGTGTCCGAAGCGGTGCGCGGCGAGGGTGCCGTGCTGCTCGATGCGAGCGGACGTCGATTCATGGCCGACGGGCATCCGGATGCCGAACTCGCCCCCCGGGACGTGGTGGCCAGAAGCATTGCTCGCCAGATGGCCGCCCAGGGCGGTGCGCCGGTGCTGCTGGACGCGACCGGCCTCGGGGCCGCATCCCTCGCCACACGCTTCCCGGGGATTGAGCGGGTGTGCCAAGCGCACGGGTTCGACTGGTCACGGGAGCCGATCCCGGTCACACCCGCCGCACACTACTGGATGGGCGGCATCGAGACGGACCTGTGGGGGCGCAGCTCCCTTCCGGGGTTGTATGCGGTGGGGGAGGTCGCCAGCACGGGGGTGCACGGAGCCAACCGGCTCGCCTCCAATTCGCTGCTCGAGTCCCTCGTTTTCGCCTGGCGCTCGGTGGACTCCCTCGGCCGGCCGTGGCCGGCGGGTCGTCCGATTCCGGATACCGTATGTTCCGAATCCGTCACGAGCACCGGTGAGCCGTTCGCGCGGGCCGAGCTCCAGGCGCTCCTCTGGGACCATGCCGGCTTGTTCCGCTCGGCGGAGGGGCTGGCATCCGCCCGCGCGCGCCTCGCCGGCTGGAGTGCGCCATCCGGGGTCTCGTTCACCGCTCTCGAAGATCGCAACCTGCTCGAGCTCGCCGTGCTCCTGATGGATGCGGCGCAGGCCCGTCGGGAGTCGCGGGGTGCCCACTACCGCGACGACTATCCCAAGACGAATCCGCGCTTCGCCCGGCACTCGACCGTGCAGATCACTGCACAACAGCAACGATCCACCCTCGCGAAGGACACCAGCAATGCTCTCCTCTAACCAGATCGAACCGGTCGTGCGGATGGCGCTCGCCGAAGACGCTCCGTGGGGTGACATCACCACCGAGTCGCTGATCCCGGCGAGCGCCTCTGCCACGGCTCGCCTCGTCGCGCGGGAGCCGGGCGTGTTCAGCGGGGGAGCGGTCTTCTCGGCTGCCATGACGCTCACGGATGCGCGCATCCGGGTGAGTGGATTGATCGAAGACGGTGCCTCCTTCGAGACCGGCGCGGTGCTGGCCGAGGTGACGGGTCCCGCCCGTGCCGTGCTGCAGGCCGAACGGGTCGGCCTCAACTTCGTCCAGCGCATGTGCGGTATCGCCACGCTCACCTCTCGGTACGTCGCCGAGACGGCTGGCACCGGCGCGCGCATCGTCGACACCCGCAAGACCACGCCGGGCCTCCGGGCCTTCGAACGGCACGCCGTGCGCTGTGGCGGGGGATTCAACCACCGGTTCTCGCTCTCCGACGCCGTGATGGCGAAGGACAATCACCTCGCGGTGCTCACGGCCGGGGGACGGGACCTCACCGAAGCCCTGCGCGAGGTGCGCACCCGACTCGGTCACACGGTTCACCTCGAAGTGGAGGTGGATCGCCTCGATCAGATCGAGTCCGTGCTCGCCGCCGGCGTCGACACGATCATGCTCGACAATTTCAGCATCGGGCAGCTCGTTGAGGGGGTCGGCACTATCGCCGGCCGGGCACTCATCGAGGCCAGTGGCTCCGTAAACCTCGACACCGTTGCGGCGGTCGCCCGAACCGGTGTCGACATCATCTCGGTCGGGGCCCTCACCCACAGCGTGCGCTCCCTGGATCTCGGGCTGGATATGTTCGGGCTGGACAGGGGGTTGCGTGAATGATCTACCTCGACTCCGCCGCGACGACGGCGGTTCGCCGCGAAGTGCTCGAGGCGATGTGGCCTCACCTCACCGCGGGGTTCGGCAACCCCTCGAGTCACAACGAGCCCGGGACATTTGCCGCTGTGTCAGTCGCGGATGCCCGTGCGCGGGTCGCGGCGATCTTCAGGTGTCGGGCATCCGAGGTCGTGTTCACCTCCGGGGGCACGGAGGGGGCGAATCTCGCGGTCACGGGCATCGCGCTCGCCCATCCCCGCGGGCGCCACATCGTGACGACCGCCATCGAGCATCCGGCCGTGCTCGAGAGCTGTGACTATCTCGAGCGGTTCCACGGATTCGAGATCACCCGCCTCGGAGTAGACCGCGATGGGCTGGTCGCGCTTCCCGAGCTCGCCGAGGCGCTGCGGCACGACAGCACGCTCGTCAGCGTGATGTACGCCAACAACGAGATCGGCACCGTGCAGCCCATCGCGGGGATCGCGCTGGCCGCCCACGCGATCGGCGCGGTGATGCACACCGATGCGGTGCAGGCCCCCGGATCGCTCCCTCTCGACGTGCGCGAACTCGGCGTGGATGCGCTCAGCATCTCCGGTCATAAGTTCGGTGCACCGAAAGGCATCGGGGCGGTGTTCCTGGCCTCGGGCATTCCGATCGAACCACTCATCCACGGGGGTGGGCAGGAGCGTGGCCGGCGTTCCGGCACCGAGAATGTGGCGGGGATCGTCGGTCTCGCGGTCGCCCTCGAGGTCGCGGAACGGACGCGCGCCGAGAATGCCGTCGGTCTCGCCGACGCGCGCGACGGTTTCATCCGAGACATCCTCTCCGCGGTTCCAAGCGCGCGGCTCACGGGCTCTGCGCACTCCCGGTTAGCGGGCAATGCCTCTTTCACTTTCGCCGGAACCAGCGGCGAGTCGATTGTTGTCGAGCTCGAGCGCCGAGGCATCGTCTGCTCGAGCGGGTCGGCCTGTGCGGCCGGAAGCGACGAGCCCTCCGCAGTGCTCCTCGCCCTGGGGATCACCCCGGAGCTCGCCCAGACCGCGGTTCGCTTCAGCTTCGGCGAGGGCATTGGACCCGGGGAATTGGTCGTTGTCGCCAGGGAGCTGCACCGTGCGGTGGCCACGATCGGTAGAGGCCGCGCAAACTAGGATTGGGGCTTGCCCTGCGACCGCGCACCCAGCACGGCTGACCTTTGGAGTTCTTCGTGGCCAACGCCTCCCCGCTCGATCCCGTCATCAATCTCGCCAAGCGCCGGGGTTTCGTCTTCCAGTCGGGAGAGATCTACGGGGGTTCGCGGTCCGCCTGGGACTACGGCCCTCTCGGCACCGCGCTCAAAGAGAACATCAAGCGCCAGTGGTGGCAGTTCATGGTGCAGGGCCGCGACGATGTCGTGGGGCTGGACTCCGCGGTCATCCTTCCTCGGCGCGTCTGGGAGGTCTCCGGCCACGTCGACGTTTTCAGCGATCCGCTGGTGGAGTCGCTGCACACGCACAAACGCTATCGGGCCGACCACCTGCTCGAAGCCTACGAGGAGAAGCACGGCCATCCGCCGGTCAACGGCCTGGCCGACATCAAGGATCCCGACACCGGGCAGCCGGGGTCATGGACCGAGCCGCAGAACTTTTCCGGCCTGCTGAAGACCTTTCTCGGTCCCGTCGACAACGAGGAGGGGATGCACTACCTTCGCCCCGAGACTGCCCAGGGCATCTTCACCAACTTCGCCAACGTGCTCGCGACCTCGCGCATGAAGCCTCCGTTCGGCATCGCCCAGGTCGGCAAGAGCTTCCGCAACGAGATCACCCCCGGGAACTTCATCTTCCGCACCCGCGAGTTCGAGCAGATGGAGATGGAGTTCTTCGTCGAACCGGGCACGGACGACGAGTGGTTCGAGTATTGGATCGACGCCTGCGAGGCGTGGTTCGCGGACCTCGGCATCACCGCGGGCAACATTCGTCGATTCGAACACCCCAAGGAGAAGCTGTCGCACTACTCGAAGCGCACCGTCGACCTTGAGTACCGTTTTCGTTTCGCGGGCAGCGAATGGGGCGAGCTCATGGGTGTTGCCAACCGTACCGATTTCGATCTCAAGACCCATTCGGAGGGTTCGGGAGTGGACCTGTCCTACTTCGACCAGACCAGGAACGAGCGCTGGATCCCCTTCGTGATCGAGCCAGCCTTCGGCCTCACCCGCGCGCTCATGGCTTTCCTTGCTGACGCGTATCACGAGGATGAGGCGCCCAACACGAAGGGCGGAGTCGACAAGCGCACCGTGCTGCGCCTCGATCGGCGCCTGTCTCCGGTCAAGGTCGCCGTGCTTCCGCTGTCACGCAATGAGCAGCTGTCGCCGGTCGCTCGCTCGCTCGCCGCAGACCTGCGCAAGTACTGGAACATCGAGTTCGACGACGCGGGGGCCATCGGTCGCCGCTATCGCCGCCAGGATGAGATCGGCACGCCGTTCTGCATCACCATCGACTTCGATACCCAGGAAGACAACGCGGTGACGGTGCGCGAGCGCGATTCGATGGCGCAGGAGCGCATCTCCCTCGATCGTGTCGTCGGCTATCTCGCCGAACAGCTCGTCGGTGCCTGACTCGACTCCAGGAATTGCGTCGCTTTCCCGGCGCGCCTGATTCGAGAGACGGCCCTGTCTGCCCGTAGGTTCGGAATTGGCCGGGGGTCGGACGTTCGGGACGACCGCTCCTGCCTGCGTTGCCAGCATTGGCCTTGAGCCCCCGGGTACGGGTACCCGGGGGCTCATTTTTCGTCCCGTGAGGGAATATGCGCCTCCCTCTCGCGTTGAAGCCAGCGTGACTGACGCATCCGCATCCCCTATTTCATCCCCGATAAAGGTCGACATCTGGTCCGATGTGCAGTGCCCCTGGTGCTACATCGGCAAGCGCAGGTTCGAAGCGGGGTCTGCTGCGTTCGGTGGCGAGGTCGACGTCGAATACCACTCCTTCGAACTCGCCCCCGACACCCCGGTGGACTTCGACGGCAGTCCCGTCGACTATCTCAGCCAGCGCAAGGGGATCCCGGTGAAACAGGTCGCCCAGATGCTCGCGAACGTCACCGGGATCGCTGCCTCCGTCGGGTTGGACTACGACTACGGGCATGTGCACCAGACCAACACGATCAAGGCGCACGAACTCCTCCACTATGCGAAGGCCCAGGGCCGCCAGCTCGACATGAAAGAGCGCTTACTGAAGGCGTACTTCATCGACGGACGTCACGTGGGCCGCGTTGAAGATCTCGCCGACCTTGCGGCAGAGATCGGGCTCGACCGCGACGAGGTCGTGCGCGTGCTCACTGACGAGACCTATCGTGCTGATGTGAAGGCCGATGTCGCCCAGGCAGTCGCCTACGGCATCCAGGGCGTGCCCTTCTTCGTGATCGACGGCACCTACGGGGTGTCGGGGGCACAGGATGCGACGACCTTCGCTAACGTGCTCGAACAGGCACGAACCGAACGAGAGGCCGTCCAATGACGGATGCCGTGACGACACCGCTGACGATTCCCCTTACCCTCGTTGGTGACCCGACGGCCGCGGCGTGCGTGGGCGACTTCTGCTCGATCCCTGACCACCACGAGCAGGCTGTCGTGAACCGTCGGCTCGACGAAGACCTCGTGTAACCACAGTTCGTCGCACGTCTCCGCGCCGGTGAGTGACACGTGCGCCCGAACTTCCGGGCGCACGTGTCACTCACCGGCGCGGAGACGTGCGCGTGCAGCCGCCTGGCGCGGAAAGACCCCGATCACCGAGGGGCGTTCGGCCGCTTCGATGTCGAGGCCGCCGGCCGCGGCATCCGCCAGTATTCGCACGCGTCCGGTGAGGGCAGTCATGTCGGATTCACCTTTGCCTGAGAGAATCAAGGGATGACCATGACAGCCGCTGCCCAGAAGGGCCTGAAGATCGGGCCGCTCGCGCTCGCTGTGCCGGTCGTGCTCGCTCCGATGGCCGGTATCACGAACACTGCGTTCCGTCGGCTCTGTCGCGAATTCGGTGTTGGTCTCTATGTCTCCGAGATGATCACCAGTCGCGCCCTGGTCGAGCGCACCGAGGGATCGATGCGCCTCATCAAGCATCACGAGTCAGAAACTCCGCGCAGCATCCAGCTCTATGGCGTCGACCCGAAGACAGTGTCCGAAGCGGTGACAATGCTCGTGGCCGAGGATCGTGCCGACCATATCGACCTGAACTTCGGATGCCCGGTGCCCAAGGTCACCCGCAAGGGTGGGGGAGCGGCGCTCCCGTGGAAGCTCGATCTCTTCCAGGACATCGTCGAAGGAGCGGTGAAGGCCGCCGGCGCCCTTCCCCTTACCATCAAGATGCGAAAAGGCATTGATTCCGCTCACCTCACCTACCTCGAGGCGGGCCGTATCGCCGAGGGTGCGGGGGTGGCGAGTATCGCCCTTCACGCGCGCACGGCATCCGAGTTCTACAGCGGTCACGCCGACTGGTCGGCGATCGCCAAGCTCAAGGAGACCATAACCGGCGTTCCCATTCTCGGCAACGGCGACATCTGGTCGGGCGCCGACGCCATTCGCATGATCGAGGAGACCGGATGCGACGGGGTCGTCGTCGGCCGGGGCTGCCTCGGCCGCCCGTGGCTGTTCGGCGAACTAGCCTCGGCGTTCGCCGGCGAGCAGGAGATCCCCCAGCCGCCACTCGGCACCGTCGCCGAGACCCTGCGCCGCCACACCGAAC
Source organism: Actinomycetales bacterium (assembly GCA_038203515.1). Lineage (GTDB taxonomy): Bacteria > Actinomycetota > Actinomycetes > Actinomycetales > Microbacteriaceae > Lacisediminihabitans. The sequence goes on from JBBRDX010000005.1 coordinate 22,014, forward strand.
TTCTGGTGGACTTCTTCGATGGTGATGAGGACCACGCCTGCCGTGACATCCGCAAGCACATCGGCTGGTACTTCAAGGGCTATCCGGTGGGCGGCGACATCCGTTCCTCACTCGCCACGGTGGAGTCTCTGCAGCAGATGGACGACCTGCTCGGTCGTCTCGATTGGACCCTCCCGTATCCCGGAGCCGACGCCGAGGGGCCGCGCGGTCGTGCCGGAACCCCGAAGCGCACCTCGCTGCCCACCGGGTGGCTCGACAGCCGCGAACTGGCGGATACCCAGCGTGCCGAGGTCGCCGAGGCAGAGATCCACAACAGCGGTGGCTGAGACCTACTCGGAACACGACACCGCTCGCTGGTATCCAGAGGAGCACTCGAGCCCCCGCAGCGACTTCGCCCGCGACCGTGCCCGCCTCCTGCATTCGAGTGCGCTGCGCCGACTTGCGGCGAAGACGCAGGTGCTCAGCCCAGCCGCCGGACTCGACTTTGCGCGGAACCGACTCACCCATTCGCTCGAAGTCGCCCAGGTCGGCCGCGAATTGGCGACGAGCCTCGGGCTGGACTCGGATGTCGTCGACACCGCCTGCCTCGCCCACGACCTCGGGCATCCACCCTTTGGTCACAACGGCGAGCGTGCCCTCAACGCCTGGGCTGCGGACATCGGGGGGTTCGAGGGCAACGCCCAGACGCTTCGCCTGCTCACCCGGATCGAGCCGAAGGTCTTCGGCCCGGACGATCGCTCGTATGGGCTGAACCTCACCCGCGCGAGCCTCGATGCGAGCTGCAAGTATCCCTGGCCCGAGAGTTCTTCGGTGGGTGACCCGAGCGGTCGTGCCAAGTTCGGCTTCTACGCCGACGATGTCGAGGCGTTCCACTGGCTGCGCGCTGGCGCCCCGGACCGCCGCCTGTGCGTCGAAGCCCAGGTGATGGACCTTTCCGACGACATCGCCTACTCGGTGCACGACTTCGAGGATGCCGTCGTCAGCGGCTACATCGACGTGAGGGCTCTTGGTGCTCGGGTGAACCATGATGCCCTCGTCGATTCGATGTTCGCGTGGATCGGCGGCGAGCTCGACCATGATGAGCTCATCGCGGCCTTCGACCGTCTCGACTCGCTCGACGTCTGGCTGGAGGACTGGGATGGCAGCCGCCAGGCTCAGGGCCGACTCAAGAACCTCACGAGCCAGCTGATCGGTCGTTTTGCGGCCGCCGCGGTGCAGGCCACGCGCACCCAGGACGGGGGGAGCCTGATCCGCTTCGGTGCCGACATCATCGTGCCACGGGAGATCCGGGCGGAGATTGCCGTGCTGAAGGGGATAGTCGCCGCCTTCGTCATGTCGAAGAACACCCGCCAGCCCATCTACACGCAGCAGCGCGAGGTTCTCACCGAACTCGCCATGACGCTGCTGGCAGATGGCGAGGCATTCCTCGATCCGGGATTCGCCGCCGACTGGCGAGCAGCGACGACGGATGCCGGGCGCAAGCGCGCAGTCGTCGACCAGGTGGCCTCGCTCACCGACCAGTCCGCGATGGCGTGGCACGAGCGTCTGGTCCAACTGCGCCTGTAGCCCCGTGCACACCGAAGCCCGGGCACACCGCACCCCGTGCACACCGAACCCCGTGCACACCGCACCCTGTGCACTGCTCCGCTGTCAAATCCCGGGATTTCGAACGGGGAGACAGTCGGGTGAGGTGACCTCGGACTGCCCGCCCGGACAGTTGCGTCTGCGGGCAACCGTAGAATCGTGAGGTGCCCGGCCTCATTCGACGAAACGATATCGACGAGGTGCGTTCGCGCATCAACATCGCCGATATCGTCGGCGACTACGTGACGCTCAAGGGCGCGGGCGTCGGTTCACTCAAGGGCCTGTGCCCCTTCCACGACGAGCGCAGCCCCAGCTTTCATGTGCGCCCACAGGTCGGCCGATACCACTGCTTCGGCTGCGGTGAAGACGGTGACGTCTTCAGCTTCCTCCAGAAGATGGACCACACGAGTTTCACCGAAGCCGTGGAGCGGATGGCCGCACGGGTCGGCTACGAACTCCACTACGAGGACGGCGGCCAGGCCAATAGCGACCACGGCAACCGGGCTCGCATCCTCGCCGCGAACCAGTCGGCTGCGGAGTACTTCATCGCCCAGCTCACCACTCCCGATGCCGAACCGGCTCGTGCATTTCTGGGCCAGCGCGGGTTCGACCCTTCTGCAGCCCAGCGCTTCGGGGTCGGGTTCGCACCGAAGACCGGCCTCACCAAACACCTCAAGACGCTCGGATATACCGAGGCCGAGCTCGTTGCCGCCGGCCTCGTCGGGCAGGGCGACCGCGGCACTTACGACCGCTTCCGCGGGCGGCTGGTCTGGCCCATCCGTGACGTCACCGGCCAGACGCTCGGCTTCGGTGCACGCAAGCTGCTGGATGACGACCAGGGTCCCAAATACCTCAACACCCCCGAGACGGCGGTCTATCACAAGTCCCAGGTGCTCTACGGGCTCGATCTCGCCAAACGGGATATCTCGCGCGGCAGGCAGGTCGTCGTCGTCGAGGGCTACACCGACGTGATGGCGTGCCACCTCGCCGGCGTCACCACCGCGGTCGCCACCTGCGGAACGGCCTTCGGCGTCGACCACATCAAGGTCGTACGCCGCGTACTCGGCGATGTGGATAACGCCGACACGAGAGGCACCGGCGAGGTGGTGTTCACCTTCGACCCGGATGAGGCGGGCCAGAAGGCGGCGAGCCGCGCCTTCACCGAGGAACAGCGCTTCGCCGCGCAGACCTTCGTGGCCGTCGCCCCCGATGGTCTCGACCCCTGCGACCTTCGACTTGAGCGCGGGGACGACGCCGTGCGGCGCCTGGTCCAGTCCAAAAAACCGATGTTCGAGTTCATGATTCGCCGCGTGCTTGCCGGGCACAATCTCGACACCGTCGAGGGCCGGGTAGCCGCGCTGCGGGCATCCGCTCCCGTCGTCGCTGGCATCCGAGACCAGGCGCTCAATGTGGGCTACGTGCGCAATCTTGCCGGCTGGCTGGGTATTGACCCCGACGAAGTCGGTCGTGCCGTCAGCGCCGCCCGCGCGCGAACCCCCGAGATCCCGAGAGAGGTCCGCAGTTTCGGTGAGCCGGAGACTCCGGCTCCCACCGTCGAGCAGGGCCCCTCGCTCGTGCACCTGCCGACCGACCCCTCGACGCGACTTGAGCGGGACGCGCTCATGGCCATGCTGCAGCAGCCGATGCTCATCGGCCGCGGGCTGGTCGAGCGCGCAAGCCAGGTCGCGTTCGCCGATGCCTCCCTCTCGGTGGTGCGTGACGGCGTGATGGCGAGCATGGAAGATTTCGACTCCATCGACTGGCTCGCCCGCGTGATCGATGAGGTGCCGGCGCCGTTCGCGATGCTCGTCAAGGAGCTTGGTCTGGCTCCGCTTCCCGAGCGCGAGGGCCGAGAACTCACCCTGTACTGCCAGGCCGTAACCACCGATCTGGTGGCGCGCGACCTCTTGCGGCGTAAGGCCGAGCTGCTCGGCCAGTCGCAGCGAACGGATGCTGCGGCCGAGCCGGAGAAGTATCGCGCCCTGCAGGTGGAACTCGTGCGCATCGAGGCCGAACGTCGGGCGCTCCGCAGCGAATAGCCTGCTTCGCCGTCGCGCCGGCCGCGTGTTGCAGATGAATAAACATTCGACTGATCGGCCTCTCGCGATTGGTCGCGGGGAGTCCCGGAGTGGTACGAAGGATGAAGACAGCCTGGACAGCTGTCGTTTCGGCGCGGATTCTCCATGATCTTTTCCAACAGAGGGGTCCAACGGATATGACATCCGCATCCACGTTCCGCAAGCGATCGCTTGCCGTTCTTGGGGGCACAGCGATCGCGGTGCTCACACTCGGGGGGTGCTCCGCCGGCGACTCTACGTCGACCGTTCCGGCATCGATCACCGTCGGAACCACTGACAAGGTCACCTCGCTCGACCCTGCCGGCTGCTACGACAGCGGCTCGTTCGCTGTGATGAACCAGGTCTATCCGTTCCTCCTCGACTCGAAGCCCGGCACCTCGGATGTCGAGCCCGACATCGCAGAGTCGGCCAAATTCACCTCGCCGACCGAATACACGGTCGTGCTGAAGAAAGGGCTGACCTTCGCCAATGGAGACAAGCTGACCTCCTCCGATGTCAAATTCTCGTTCGACCGCCAGCTGAAGATCGCCTCACCGGTCGGCCCAGCGACGCTGCTCCACAATCTCGTGAGCACCGCGGCACCGGATTCGACGACCGTCGTCTTCACGCTGAAGGCTGCGAACGATCAGATCTGGCCACAGATCCTGTCCAGCAATGCCGCACCGATCGTCGACGAGCAGGTGTTCTCCGCAGATAGGGTCACGAGCGACGACGACATCATCACGGGCAAGGCCTTTGCTGGCCAATACCTGATCTCGAGCTATAAGTTCAACCAGCTCGTGCAGTTCAAGGAATTCGCTGACTATAAAGGCATGCTCGGAGCGCCCAAGACCCCGACGGTCAATCTCAGGTACTACACCGACCAGTCCAACATGAAGCTCGATGTGCAGAAAGGCGTCATCGATGTGGCGTCGAGGAGCCTCTCTGCAACCGACATCGCCGACCTCAAGAAGGACTCGGCGGTGAAGGTCACGACCGGTCCCGGCGGCGAGATCCGCTACATCGTATTCAACTTCGACACTCAGCCGTTCGGCGCGAAGGCGGAGGGTGCGGATGCCGCCAAGGCACTTGCCGTCCGCCAGGCCGTCGCCGACCTCGTCGACCGCCAGGCCATCGCCGACCAGGTCTAGAAGGGCACCTACCTGCCGCTCTACTCCTACGTTCCGGCCGGACTCACCGGAGCCAACACGGCGCTCAAGGGACTGTACGGCGACGGCAAAGGCGGTCCGGATGGCGCGAAGGCCAAGTCGACGCTGACCTCAGCGGGCATCACCGCCCGGGTCGTGCTGAACCTCCAGTACAACGCGGACCACTACGGTGCGTCGTCGGCCGATGAGTATGCGCTCGTCAAGAGCCAGCTCGAAAAGGGCGGACTGTTCACTGTCAACCTGCAGTCCACCGAGTGGGTCACCTACTCGAAGGACCGGACGGAGGACGCGTATCCGGAGTACCAGCTCGGCTGGTTCCCTGACTACTCGGACGCAGACAACTACCTGTCGCCGTTCTTTGCTGGGGGCAACTCTCTCGGAAACCACTACGACAACGCGGAAGTGGACTCGCTGATCAGGGCCCAGGTCGTGGAGACAGATGCCTCCAAGCGCACGGCGGACATCGAGACCATTCAGGACAAAGTTGCTGCTGACCTGTCGACGGTTCCGTTGCTGCAGGGCGCGCAGTTCGCGGTCGCAGGCAAGAAGGTATCGGGAGTCACCCTCGACGGGTCGTTCAAGTTCCGCTTCGGCACGCTCTCGAAATAGCGTGAGGAGGAGCCTAAACCCGCGCCGTGACGGCGCGAACGATCACCGGCTAAAATCTGGTTAGCCATAGACGGCGACGGTTCGCACGATGGGTGGGTCGTTCCCGTGCTTTTCGTCGGGCCTCTCGTCACGCGGGCAGATCGACCAGGCGGGCAGATCGACCAGGCGGGCAGATCGACCAGACAGCGCAGATTGGCGACCATGACGACATTCGTGACACCGGCAGTGGCACCGTCATCTCCGGGCACGCGCCGCGTCGCACCTGGAAAGCGTGGGGCTCAGGGTGCCAACCGGATCGGCCGTTACAGCATTGTGCGACTGTTGCTCATCATCCCGACGGTGTTCATCCTGGTCACGTCGGTGTTCATCCTGATGAGAACGATCGGCGGCTCGCTCACAGTCCTCGGCCAGGAGATGCTCGGTATGAGAGAGCGCCGCTTCCGACCGGTGCGCAGTGACATCGGCTTCGTCCTCCAGTACCCGGCCACCAGTTTCAATCTGCTGCCGACCATCGCGGAGTGTGTCGCAGAGCCGCTCATCGTGCACGGACGCGCCCCTGAGGCACGTTCCGCCCGCGGCAGGGTGGACGAACTACTCGAGGTGATGCGGATACTCCGGGTCGAGGACCGACAGTGATGGCAGCGAAATCGGCAGGGCTCGCAGTCGCTGCCCGGGATGTCTCGATGGTCTATCGCTCGAACCACGCCCGGCCGTATCTCGCTGTTCGCGGAGTCACCCTCGAGGTCGCGGCAGGGGAGATGCTCGGAATCGTGGGGGAATCCGGTTCGGGCAAGTCCACTCTCGTGTTCGGCATCGCCGGACTGGCCGGCTCTGGCGGAGACGCCGTTCCCCGTATCTGCGGTGGGCAGCTCGAGGTGAACGGCACCCGGCTGCGTCATCTCAGCCATCGTGCCCGCGACCGCGTGACCCTCCGCGTGGGCTTCCTGCGACAGGATGCGGCGGATCGGCTCAGCCCGCTGCTCACCGTTGCCGAGAACGTGGCCGAGCCGATCTACCAGCGTGACCGTCGATTCAGTGTGCGTGAGACCGCGGATGCCGTGGCGACGGTGATTGACGCCGTGCGCCTCCCGCTCAGCCTGATGAACCGCCTTCCCCATCAGCTCAGTGGCGGTCAGCGCCAGCGGGTTGCTCTGGCCCGGGCCCTCGTGCTGGAGCCGACTCTTCTGGTGGCAGACGAGCCCACCCGTGGGGTGGATGCGAGTGTGCGTGACGAGGTGCTCGATGCTCTGCATGATCTCCATCGCCACCGTGGTCTCACGGCGATTGTCGTGAGCAGCGACCTTGCGGTGCTCTCCCGCATCACGCCGAAGATCGCGGTGATGCAGCACGGCATCCTGGTCGGCCTCGGCGACATCGCCTCGCTCACGACCTCCCCGGAGAACGACTACCTCAAGGGACTGGCTCGTTCCCGCTCGGGGCTCGGCAGCCTCGGGACGGAAAAGTTCCGTGGCTAACAGCCCCGATACCATTCGCTTCATCGCAGCCCAGCTCGGTGACCTCGACATACGCACCCGCACGATGTTCGACGAACACGGCATCTCATGCGATGAGAAGGTCGTGGGCTTCATCTGCGATGACACGCTGTTCATCACGCCGAGTGATACGGCTCACGCGATGTCTTCCTCTGCGGCGCAGCTGGCGTCATCGACGGTGGCGGCATTCCGCAGCGATCCCGCAACCGGCAACCCCCATCCGCTCGGCTCACCGATGGATGTTGCATCGCCGACCTCGCTGCTGCCGGTACTGTAGACACGTCGATTCAGCGTCGAGCACCAGGTGCCCGAAGGATCGCACCGCACGATTTGGTGCAGCGCGTTCCTTTGGTAAAGTGGTCAAGCTGTTCCAGCAATCCTCGATAGCTCAATTGGCAGAGCATCGCACTGTTAATGCGGCGGTTCTTGGTTCGAGTCCAAGTCGGGGAGCTCGATTGCCGCATGGGGCTCCACCTCCTGCGGCTTTCGTCTTTAACAACTACGGCCGGTTTAACTACTACTCCCGGTTTAACAACTACTCCCGGGGGAGTAGCCGGTCGCCTTCGTCGAGCGGATGCCACGGGCACCACCCGCAACTACGATCGATCCATGCCACTCCACGGTCGTTTCACCGGCACACGCTGGACCGAGCGACACAGCGACCACTGGCACGAGCCGTGGCAGGAGATCGAGGCCGGGCGCGCCCAGCGACAGAACGCCGTGGGCGCGCGACGCATGCGGCTGATCCTGCCGGTTGTGCTCTCTCTGTTCGTGCAGGTTCCGACAGTATTTTTCCGCTTCCTGCCCGGCACCGGCGTCGTGCACACCGGAGTCTGGAACAGCCCGGGGACGCTCGCGGTAGGCCTCGCCCTCGCCCTGCTCGGCCCGCTCGTACTGCTCGCCGCGCGCCGGTTCCCCGGGCCCGTGGTCGCGATCACCGCAGCTGCCGGCGGTGCCGACCTGCTGCTTTTCAGCAACTCCGACCATCCGCCATACCTCGCTCTTGCCTTCGCCATCGTGTCGGCGGTGGTGCGCGGTGCCCGCATCTGGGCCTGGATCTCGGTGGGTGCGGCGTGGATTCTCGCTCTCACCATTTCGCTGGTGATCGGGCTCGACGTGTCACCGCCGCGCATCGCGGCCGTGACGCTCGGCATCCTCATCGTGCTCGGAGTGGGGGAGGGGATGCGCACCCGGCGGGAGCAGTATGCCGAGATCTCGCGCCGCATTGCCGAACGCAAGCAGTCCGAGGTGCAGGCCGAGCGTGTTCGGATCGCCCGTGAACTGCACGACGTGCTCGCCCACTCGCTCAGCCAGATCAACGTGCAGGCCAGTGTGGGGCTCCACCTCATGGACAAGCAGCCGGAGAAGGCCAAAGCGGCCCTGGCGAGCATCAAAGAGTCGAGCAAGACCGCGCTTGACGAGGTGCGTTCTGTGCTCGGGATCCTCCGGGCCGAGGGAGGTGCCGATCCGAGCGCCCCGCTCGTGCCCGAACCGGATCTCTCCCGGCTCACCGGACTCGCCGCCTCGATCGCCGCACACGGGGTCGCGGTCGATGTGCGCAACACGATCAAGATCGCGCCGAGCGCCGGAGCCCAGCTCGCGCTGTACCGTGTCGCGCAGGAGTCGCTGACGAACGTGCTGCGTCACGCGAAGGCGACTGCGGTGACGCTGATCGTCCGTGAGGAGGAGGGCAATTACCTACTCGAGGTCACCGATAACGGCACCGGGACACCGCCGCACCAGGACACCGGGGGTCGCGGTCTACTCGGGATGCACGAGCGAGCGGAACTGCTCGGGGGCAGCTTGACCGCTGCTCCTCTCGCAGGCGGGGGCTTCCGCGTCTCCGCTCGAATCCCGCGCGGAGCGGCCGCGGGGCCGTTTATCGGCGCTCCGGTGGTCCCGACTGCCGACGCTCCCGATTCGTATTCGCCTTCTCTTTCGCCTTCTCTTTCGCCGACGGACACCCCATGATCCGCGTTGCAATCGCCGATGACCAACAGCTCATCCGTGGTGGCTTCCGGTCGCTGCTCGAAGCGGAGCCGGATCTCGACGTCGTGGGCGAGGCCGGCACGGGTGCAGAGGCGGTCGCGCTCGTCACCCGGGAGAAACCGGACGTCGTGCTCATGGACATCCGGATGCCCGATGGAGACGGCCTCTGGGCCACCGGGCAGATCGTGGCCAATCCGGCACTCGCGGGCACTCATATCGTGATCGTGACAACCTTCGAGCTCGATGAGTATGTGGCCCAGGCGATCCGAGCGGGAGCGAGCGGGTTCCTTGTAAAGGACACCGAGCCAGAGGAACTGATCCGCGCGGTGCGGGTGGTGGCCGGTGGCGATGCCCTCTTGTCGCCCGGCGTCACCAAGCGGTTGCTGGAGCGGGTCGCCGGGTCGCTCAGGGAGGCTCCGGATACCGCGCAGCTGGCCGTTCTGACCGAACGCGAACGCGAGGTGCTCGGCCTGGTCGGGCACGGCCTCACGAACGACGAGATCGGTCGGCGGCTCTTCCTCAGCCCCCTCACCGCCAAGACCCACGTGTCGCGCATCATGTCCAAGCTGCTGGCCAGAGACCGTGTGCAACTCGTTGTCGTCGCCTACGAGACGGGACTCGTGCGCGCCGGCTACCAGGACTAGCCTCCTTCTCTTTTCCGCCACGTCTGTTCCCGTGCGGTAGGTCTGTGCCGGTTCGAGCCGGGCCAAAAGCGCCGCACAGGAACAATCACCACGACGTGCAGGCGTCATCACAGCCGCCCCACCGGCTGGGCGCGCCCGCAGCGCTGGACGATGGCGCTGGACGGCAGCGCGCTTGCTCCCGGTTCGCGATAGCCTCGAGGGGACAGCACGCCGTTGTCAGCCCGAGGGAGAACCGAGTGAACATCTGGCTGCAGCAGCATTCGATGCTGGTGATGATCCTGCTCGGCGCTGCATCCGCAGTCTTTCTCGTGCTCACCGTGGTGTTCCTCGTGCTCTGGATCCGGGCCGCGCGCGCGCGCCGCCGCCAGTATTTCGCCCGGGTGGATGCCGAGCGCGACAACCTCGATCTCGAAGCCTCCCTTCAGGAACAACTGGGCAAGCTGCGCATCGTGCGCGAACTTCACGAGGTGGCGGTGCACTCCGTCTCCACGATCGTGAGCCAGGCGGATGGTGCGAAGTACGCCGCGACAACGGATGTCGGGGCCTCAGTGCGCGCGTCTGCCACCATCGCCGAAGCGGCGAGGTCCACCCTCGCCGATCTCCGCCGCGTGATGACCGTGGTGGGTGGATCCGTCGACGAATCCCTTCCCGAGCCGCGAGCCGAGATGACCCGTGAGCTCCTCGACGTGATGCGGGATGCCGGGCTGGAGATCACCTTCATGGAAAACGGGGAGCCCTTCGCCCTCGCCGAAGGCCCCCAGTTGGCTGTTTTCCGCATTGTGCAGGAAGCGCTGTCCAATGCGCTGAAATACGGCGGCGTCGGCACCCAGGTGCGCGTCAGTTCCACCTGGACCGACGAAGGCCTGCAGGTGGTGATCGACGACGACGGTGTGAGAGCCGCCGCACGCCGCGAGGGCCTCGACCCGGACAAGCTCGCGCAGAGCCGCACCTACACCTTCCAGGATGACCTCGATGCGCTGACCGAGGTAGTCGTCGGCCCCGGAATGAGCGAGATGCGGGAGCGCGCGGCCCTGTACCGCGGCATCCTCACCGCCAACATGCTGCCCGGTGTCGGCTTCACGGTGTCGGCAGTGTTCCCCACTATCCGCTACGACAATGGCGTGCACGGAGTGAACCTGCGCGATGGCCAGGACTGAGCGCGATCCCTCCGACGAGGATCCAGCCGGGCTGGCTACCGAGCCCACGACGGCCGCCGGGCCCGGCTCCGTCACCGCGTGGACCACGGATGATCGCGCCGCTGCCCGCAAGGGTGTCTCTGTCGGTCTCGCTGCGGCCGCCTACGGTATCTCCTACGGCGCTCTGGCGGTGGCTGCCGGACTCGATGTCTGGCAGACCTGCGTGATGAGCCTGCTCATGTTCACCGGGGGATCTCAGTTCGCGCTGGTGGGGGTCATCGCGACCGGGGGAGTGGCCGCCGGACCGGCGGCGATCACGAGTGCCGCGATCCTGGGCATCCGCAATGGCATCTACGGCATCCGCGTGGCTCCGATCGTGGGCGCCAGCCACTGGCGCCGATTCACGGCGGCCTGGGTAACGATTGATGAGTCCACCGCCGTGGCCACCACCCAGCCCACTCTTCGCAGCCAGCGGATCGGCTTCTGGGTTGCAGGGCTCTCGGTGTTCATCGGCTGGAACCTCACCACCCTCATCGGTGCGCTCATCGGCAACGCGGTGGGCGATGTGCGCGTGTACGGTCTGGATGCTGCCGCCGCCGCGGCCTTCCTCGGCCTGCTCTGGCCGCGGCTGCGCCAACGCCAGAGCATTGCCGTCGGGGCCGCGGCCGCGGTCGTCGCCACAGTGACCACGCCGCTGCTGATTCCCGGATTGCCCGTGCTCGTCGCGGGAGTGGCCGCGGTCGTCGTCGGTGCGTTCAACTGGTTCGGTAGCCCCGGCCCGCAGCCCGAACCCCCGGGCATTCCCACATGACCGGGTTCGCTGGCCTGACCGGGCGGCCGTCGTGACCCTCTGGCTGATCGTGATCATCGCGTCTCTCGCCTGCCTCTCCCTGAAGATCGCTGGCTACCTTGTGCCGACCTCCTTCCTGGAGAAGCCCGCTCCGGCGAGAATCGCCAACCTGCTTACGGTTGCCCTGCTCGCCGCCCTGATCGCGGTGCAGACCCTCGGATCGGGCTCACACATCGTCCTGGATGCACGTCTCCCCGCGCTGGCTGTGGCGGCCGTGCTGCTGGCCCTGCGGGCGCCATTCATCGTCGTCGTGATCGCCGCCGCCGCATCGGCTGCCCTCATCCGCGCACTGTCCTAGAAGAACACAGTGTCCGAGAAGAGCACAGTGTCCGAGAAGTACATCTAGACCAGCGCACCCTCTCGGAGCAGATCGCGCAGGGCCGCGCTCTTCGACGGCATGAATCGCCGTCGCCGTTCCGGGTCCACTCCAGGGGGCGGAATGAGCCAGAATCCGGCGTCATCCCGCAGGATCTCCCAGCCGTTGTTGTGCACGAGCAGGTGGTGATATCGGCACAGCAGCACTCCGTCCAGGATGTTCGACTCGCCGTGATCACGTTTCCAGTGTTTCGCATGATGTGCTTCGCACCAACCGGGTGGCCGATCACAGTCTCCGAACATGCAGCCGCCCTGGGCGGCGGCGAGCGCGATCCGTTGTCGTTTCGAATACAGTCGTTGCTCCCGGCCGAGGTCGAGCGGCCGCCCCGATTCGTCGAAATCGAGCTGCACCGTGCCGGATTCGCAGGCAATACGCTCCACGGTCTCGAGTGAGATCGGAATGTCGCATCCTTCGATGCGTCCATGACCCTGCCGTTTGTCCAGGGCGGTCTTCGTGACCAGAACGCGCACGGACGGCTGTCGAGACCCGACGATGCGCCGGCTTTCTCCGGCCTCCGCGCCGACGGCAATCCGAAGCAACTGGGTGAAGGAGTCGTGCACGTACTGGTCGGTGGTGCGCTCGTCCCTGGAGATGGCCTCTGCCCAGGCCCGGTCGGCGTCATCGACGAAGCGCACCCCTCCGCGGCGAGGGGACGTGAGCGTGTCGTAGACGTCGTCCCAGAAGGCGGCGGACTCGATGTCCGGGTCGATGATGTACCTCGAGAGGCCATTGGGGCGGCGTGTGCGGCGCACGGACCGCTCGTCGAACGCCGCCCGCTCGCGATCCACGATGCCGGCTTCGTCCAGATCATCCCTCAGGCTTCGTGCACGGCGCAGCAGTTCGTCCGCATCGACCTGTGCCGCCGCCATCACGAGGAGGTGGGCCGCACTCGCGAGCGCGTCAGGGGTCACAGCGCCGGCAGGTTCGGATGCTGTGCCGAGCCCGATGCGGATCGCACGAGCGGCATCCACCGAGAGGCTTCCCGCTGCGACCGCTTCGCCGACCTCCCGAAACCATGGTTCTGCACTGCCGGAAGCCTCGGTGGTGGCCGAGTCACGGGCCATCGTTCCAGCTAGTACGAGGGCAGAGGCACTGCGCGCGGTCGACCCGGTCTCGTGGCGGATGAGGGCTTCCGGAGTCCGGAACCCCTCCCGTTGCGCAAGCCCCGAAAAGCCGAGCTCGCGCCGCGATCGATGACCGATCTCGCCCGCGACCACCGCGGCGCTGGCCCCGAGTTCGCGCACGAGGTTGGAAAGTTCGCGTTGGACGCGCATCAATTCGCGGTCGGAAAGCGCGCCCACCAATCGAGAGCACCCGGCCAGAAGACTGAGTGCACGACGCGCGCCATCAAGTGATGTGTCGATCGACTCCTCCGGGGAGAAGTCGAACACAACATCGATTGTTGACATGAATCTATTGTCTCAAATTCGAACGCAGATGTGAATGGTTCTGTCAAATCTGTGGATAACACGGTGCGCGAAGCGATGTGAAGGAGGGGCGACCTCGAGCGCCGCGCAGTTCCTAACCCTCCAGGTCGTCGACCCCGGGCATCCAGCTCGACCCCGGCTCGCCCCAGCCGCTCTTTTTTATCGCTTTGGCAGCCGACTTGCCCGTCGCGTGGTCGAGACGGTCCACGTAGAGCACGCCGTCGAGGTGGTCGTATTCGTGTTGGAAGATGCGGGCAAGCCATCCCTCCGCCCTGATCTCGAATGGCTTCTGGTCGAGATCGACGGCCGAGAGAATGGCCAGTTCCGACCGGCGGAGGCCAAAGCGTTCGCCGGGCACGGAGAGGCAGCCCTCGGACTCCTCCTCATCCGCCGGCCCGATCGGCACCGGACTCACCCACAGGGTGGGGTTGATCGCGACGCCACGCCAGGGGGTGTCGGAGTCATCCGTCCAGTTGAAGACGAAGAGGCGCAGCGGCACATCCACCTGCGGGGCCGCGAGTCCGACACCCGGTGCCGCCTCCATCGTCTCGAACATATCGGCAACGAGAGTCGCCAAATCGTCATCGAATGACGTGATCTCGGATGCGAGGGTGTGGAGCACGGGATTGCCCGTGATTTGAATCGGGAGGACGGCCATTCGCCAAGAATATCGGAGGGCCAGCGAGTAGGGTCGTGCCGTGACGCCAGACCTCAGTGCCATTTCGGACCAGATCTCCCTCACCCCTAATCAGGCCGTGGGCATCCCGATAGCGCTGGCTGGCGCCGTTTTTCTCGCTCTGGGTGCCCAGTTCCAGCATCGGGGCGTGAACAAGGTAGACCGCCTCACCGAGGGGCCTTCCACGGCGGGTCTCAATCTCGGCCAGCTGCTGCTGCTGCTGCGCCGGCCATCCTGGGTGATCGGTACCCTCATGCTCGGGCTGGCGGTCGTCTTCCAACTGACCGCGTTGATTTTTGCGCCACTGATCGTGGTCCAACCGCTGGGTGCGATCGCCCTGATCATCACCGCCATCGTCAACTCGCGCGTGTCCGGCGTGAAGCTGAAGCAGGATGCCATCCGGCCCATCATCTTCTGCGTCGGGGGTGTGGCGCTGTTCGTCACCTTCGCCACGATCTTCGCCCGCTCCAAGGAGATCACCCAGAGCGAATTGGTGACCGTTCTCATCCTGCTCGGGGTCGTGACGATCGCATTCGCGCTGGGGTTCGCCTTCTTGCGCAAGAAGTTCGGCGCGCTCATCTACATCGTCGGCGCCGGCGTGCTCTACGGCTTCGTCGCCACTCTCGCCAAGGTCGTCATCGACCGGGTGCACACGATCATCATCAATGGCGCGCAGGGTTTCGAGTGGCTCACCATCGCCTGCGTCGTGGCTCTTCTCGCTGCTACAGTCCTCGGCGGATACTTCGTGCAGACCGCGTACTCGTCCGGTCCGCCCGATTTGGTAATCGCGGGACTCACCGTGATCGACCCGATCGTCGCGGTGTCGATTGGCATCATCGTGCTGCAGGAGGCATCCGTAGCGCCCTGGTACGCCATCCTCGCATTCGCCGTGGCCGGAGCCCTCGCGGTATACGGTGTCGTGCTGTTGTCGAAGCGGCAGCCCGAAGCCGCCGCTAGGCTGTAACCGATGGTTTCAACTGCAAGGGATGCTTAAGACTTTGTCCGACACCCCGCACGACTCCCCACTTGATGCGAAGGCTCCCCTTCGCATCCTGATCGGCGCCGACACCTTCCCTCCCAATGTCAACGGTGCCGCCAACTTCGGCTCTCGCCTCGCTGCCGGGCTCACCGAGCGCGGTCACGCCGTGCAGGTCGAGGCGCCGGCCTACAACGCCAGCCATGGCGCTTTTCTCGAGAAACACGACGGCGCGCAGTTCATCGTGCACCGCGTCTACTCCTGGCGCTGGTATCCGCACGACTGGCTGCGGTTCGTGCTGCCGTGGCGCAGCCAGGCGCATGCCGCGCGAATCCTCGACGAGATCAAGCCGGATGTCGTGCACATCCAGTCGCACATCGTCGTGGGGCGCGGACTCGCCCGGCAGGCCGCGAAGCGAGGCATCCGCGTGATTGCCACCAACCACTTCATGCCGGAGAACATCATCGACCACACGCGGCTGCCGCACTTCGCGCGCAACTGGGCCATCCGCGCCGCGTGGAAGGATGCCTCGTCCACTTTCGCCTACTGCGAGGCGGTGACGTCGCCCAGCCGTAAGGCCGCCGATTTTCTTGAGACCGAGACGAATCTCGAGCATGTTCATGCCATCTCGTGCGGCATCGACGCTGCCCTGTACACGCCCAATTTCGAGCCGCGCGCCGAAAACCGGGTCATCTTCGTCGGGCGTGTCTCGGGCGAGAAACACCTCGAAGTGCTCATGAAGGCGATCGCGCTGGTCGATCCGGCGCTTGATGTGCAGCTCGAGATCGTGGGTGGCGGCGACCAGATGAATCAGCTCAAGCAGCTGACGCGCGAGCTCGGCATCGATACCCGTGTGACCTTCACCGGCTACGTGACGGACGAGCAGCTTCGCGCTGCTCTCACCCGCTCCACCGTTTTCGCCATGCCCTCGATCGCGGAACTTCAGAGCATCGCCACAATGGAGGCGATGGCGTCTGGCCTCCCGGTGGTCGCCGCCAACGCGATGGCGCTGCCGCACCTCGTTCACGAGGGAGAGAACGGCTACCTCTTCGAACCGGGTAACGCGAAGGACCTGGCCGACAAGCTCAGCCGCGTGCTGCATTTGTCCGATGCGGAACTGCGCTCCCTGAAAGAATCGAGCCTGCGCTACATCGCGGCTCACGATATCCAGCGCACCCTCTCCATCTTCGAGCAGCTCTACCGCGGCGAGAAAGTCACTGATCCGGTGACGGATGCTTCGCTCGACGAGCAGGTCAGTTAGCGCCCCACGCCTCACGTTCGTGTGCGCGCCAGCGTGTTTCGTGGTGGCGCGCCGTATGTCGTGAGCGGTGCATGGCAGGAGCCCAGCTGGTGAGAGCAGCCGACTCAGGTCTCGCTGCTGTCGCCGATGGGGATGTTCGATTTCTTTGTGGGGCGGACGGGACTTGAACCCGTGACCGATGGATTATGAGTCCAGTGCTCTAACCAGCTGAGCTACCACCCCGAGGGACCTACGGGTCAAAATCCTACATGCGCGGGTTGGCCGCCTTCCGCCTGGGACGAAAAAGCCCCGTGCCGTGCACAGTCTCTTCATGTGAACTCGCCCGAAGGCCGGATGCGGTCGAGCTGCTCCCCCTGGTCGCCTCAGGGCCGCACGGGGTCAGTGTCTGCGCGCCAGTGGGTTTGTGAAAGGTAACCGCTTTGTACCCGTGTGATGACGAAGTGCCGGATCGGCGAAAAACGCTTGGAATAGTGGACACTTATGGCATAGGGTCTGGACTCTAGACCAAAAGGACACCATGCTGAACGAGCTCGACCGCGCGATTGCCACGCACACCGAGCAAGCGTTCCTCTTCCTGGAAGAGCTCGTCCGTGCCCGCAGTACGGTCGGCGCGGAGCAGGCGGCGATGGAGATCTTCATCACCGAGTTCGAATCGCTCGGTCTATCCACTGAGCGCCTGCCCTTCTCCAATTCCCCACTGGTCGATAATCGGGCCGGCATCACCCCGCCAGCTGGTCTGCTCACCGATGAGCGATTCCAAGTACTGGCGAGTACCCCCGGTGACGGCGAGTTGTTGCTCCTCATCAACGGGCACATGGATGTCGTGCCCGCCGAGTCACCCGAACTGTGGACCAACCCGCCATTCGAACCCACGCGGCGGGACGGCCGGATGTACGGCCGCGGGGCAGCCGATATGAAAGGCGGATTCGCCATCGGCGCTCTTGCCCTGCGCGCGCTGCGCGACGTCGCACCGGACCTGTTCGAGAATCGGCGCCTCGGAGTCCTCGCCGTGATCGAGGAGGAGTGCTCCGGCAACGGCACGCTCCGCTCGATCGCGGAGCAGGGCGTGATCGCGCCCGAGGTGGTGCTCCTGGAACCAACGGACCTGGGACTGATGGTGGGGGGCGTCGGGGTGATGTGGGTGGACATCCGAGTCGTCGCCTCCTCGGGTCACGCCCAGCAGGCCGACACCAGCGCGAATGCCATTGACCTGGGCATCCGGATCGTTACCGGCCTCCGCGCGTGGGCGGCAGGCGTCCTCAGCGTCGAGCCGGAGCCGAGCATGGGCCCGGAGGAGAGCCCGTACAACATCAACCTCGGCAAGGTCCACTCCGGAGACTGGACGTCGACAGCACCCTCCAGTGCCGTATTCAGCGTGCGTGTCGGGTATCCACGGGCATGGACACCCAGCGCTGCGGAAGCGGAGATCCGGTCTGCGATCGACGCGATCGCCGACGCCGATGTGGACTTTCCGACGCGACCGGTTGTTACTCTGACGGGATTCCGCGCGAAGGGCTACCTGCTTGACGAGGACTCGGTACTGGGCTCAGACCTCGCCGCCGCCCACCTGGACGCCCACGGCACATCACCGCGCGCTTTCACGCTGGGCAGTACGACGGATGCGCGCATCTACCTCAATGACTTCGGCATCCCGGCAGTGTGCTTCGGGGCTATCGCCCACGATATGCACGGCATCGACGAGTCCGTCGAGTTACAGAGCATCGTGGATGCCGCTCGCACGCTCGCGCGATTCCTGCTGATGCGCTTCCTCCCCGAGGGAGCACGCAGATGACCAGCGCCGACCAGGTGTGGGGCGCCCCGATCGTCAGCAGGCACATCGCGGATGACGTCGTCGATCGCCTGGTCACCGCCATCGCACTCGGCGTTTATGTCCCCACGCAGCAACTGCCGACCGAGCGGGAGCTTGCCTCCATGCTCGGGGTCTCCCGCACCTCGGTGCGGGAGGCGCTGAAGCAGCTCACAGACACGGGCTATCTCGAGGTGCGCCGTGGGCGCAACGGTGGCTACTTTGTGCTCGCCAACTGGGGACCGACCTCGGCCGAGCACGTGCGACGTCACCTCGTTCCCAACTGGGCGGAGTTCGAGCACCTCTTCGACGCACGCACCCTCGTCGAGCCGCTGATCGCCCGAACTGCGGCGGAGCGTCATACCGCCAGCGACACCCGGGCCATCACCGCTGCCCTTCAGGCCTACCTGGACGCGCCCGACCACAACGCGTCCCGCACCGCTGACTCGAGCCTGCACCAGGCGATTGCCGAGGCGACGCACAACCCGTTTCTCGTGACGATCTCCCTGGAATTCCGAACGCGCATCAGCCTCAATCTCGGCGCCGAGCCCTACTCGGACGAGGTTCGTCGCGCCGCGATCCTGCAGCACAAAGAACTGGTCGAGGCCGTGACGACAGGCAATGCCGACGCGGCGGCCGATATCGCTGCCCGCCACTTCACCCTCTCGGAGAACCTGATTCGCGAACTCGTCGACCGAGCAGAGCACGAGACACCGGTGGAGCAATGACGCGCCAATTGATGTTCGTGCTTCGCCGCCTGCTGCTGACGATTCCGGTGCTCTTCGTGATGAGCATCGTCGTGTTCCTCATCATCCGGCTGGTGCCCGGCGACCCGGTGCGCACCATGCTCGGATTTCGTGCCACCGCCGCGAACGTCATCGAGGTGCGGCACCAGCTCGGCCTCGACCAGGGTCTGCTTGCTCAGTACGTGAACTGGATCGGCGCTCTCCTTCATGGCGACCTCGGAACGGACATCGTCAGTCACGCATCCCTCGCCGATCTGCTGGCTCAGCGCCTGCCCGTGACATTCGAGCTCACCGGACTCGCCATGCTGGTCGCGGTGATCATCGGCGTGCCACTCGGCGTGCGCGCGGCGACCGGTGGCCGGTGGGTCAATCGTTTCACCGAAGGTTTCGTCGTGTTCGGCATCAGCGTGCCGGACTTCTGGCTCGGCATCATGCTCGTACTCGTCTTTGCGGGCACGCTAGTCATCCTTCCTCCGTCGGGCTACATCCCGTTCGACATCGATCCGGTCGGGAACCTTCGCTACATGATTCTGCCGGTGCTCACGCTCGCCATCGGGGAGGCGGCGTACATCCTTCGAACCACCCGCAGCGCGGTGACCTCAGTGATGGGGCGACCGTTCATCACGTTCCTGCGTGCCAAGGGCATCAGCTCCCGGCGCATCATCTTCGGTCACGCATTGCGTAATGCAGGCCCATCGATTGTGACAGTCATCGGAATCCAGGTCGGTGTACTGCTTGGCGGAGCGATCATCATCGAAACGCTGTTTGCGCTCCCCGGAGTGGGACGGCTCGTCGTGACAGCCATCAACCAGCGCAACTACCCGACGGTTCAAGTGAGCGTGCTCGCGATTGCCACGATCTTCATCGTTGTGTCGCTGGTTACGGATCTCGTGGTCGGATGGCTCGATCCGAGGGTGACGGACGGGGCGGCAACATGACCCTCCATGCTCCCGCAGCAACCCTCGCCGGTCCCGTCGCCCGCGCTCACCCGCGGCGGACATCCACTCGGTTCATCGCCGTGGGGCTGGCGATCCTCGTCGTGCTCGCGATCATCGCCATCGCTGCGCCGGTGATCGCGCCGCACGATCCCGAAGCGGTTGAGGTGAAGCGCGTTCTCGGCGAGCCGACACTGCAGCATCCGTTCGGATCCGACGTGCTCGGCCGAGACGTGTTCAGCCGCGTCCTGTTCGGGCTTCGCGTGAGCCTGCTCGTCTCCGTGTCGGCAGTGCTCGCCTCCACGGCGCTGGCCGTGCCACTGGGTGTGCTGGCTGGCTACTTCGGCCGGTGGGTCGATACCACCATCTCGCGCACCCTTGACATGATTCTCGTGCTGCCAGCAATGCTGCTCGCTATCACGTTCATCGCAATTCTCGGGCCGGGAAGCGTGGTGGCCGCGATCGCTATCGCGGTGATCTACCTGCCCATCCTCGCCCGGGTCATGCGAGCCAGCACCCTGGTCGTCACGCGCAACGAGTACGTGGCTGGCGCTCGGGCTCGGGGCGGAAGCCATCTCAGGGTGATCGTCACCCACGTCGCGCCGAATGCACTGGGGCCGGTGATCGTGCAGGCATCCGTGCTCAGTGCGTTCGCCCTGCAGCTCGAGGCGGGGCTGAGCTTTCTCGGACTCGGTACCCAGCCGCCGACACCCTCGCTCGGAGGGATGCTGGCCGACGGCCGCGACGTGCTGATCCAGGCCCCGTGGGTCGAGATCTTCCCCGGCCTGGCGATTGTCGTCGCCGTGCTCGGGTTCACGTTCCTCGGTGAGGGACTTCGTCGCGCGTTCGACCCGAGAGGCGTGGCCGAATGAGCGCAATGCTGTCGTTCACCGACGTTCAGGTGCGCTTCGCGTCTGATGATGCGGTGCAGCCCGCACCCGCGGTCGGCGGCGTCTCCCTCGACGTCCAGCCCGGTGAGATCTTCGGCATCGTGGGGGAGAGCGGCAGCGGCAAGAGCACCCTCGCGAATGCCGTCATGGGGCTGTTGCCCGGATCTGCTGCCGTGCGAGGCAGTATCCGGGTGGCGGGGCGTGAGGTGATCGGGCTCAGTGAAAACGAGTTGCGGGCGATCAGGGGCAATGAAGTGTCGATGATCTTCCAGGATGCCTCGGCAAGCCTTGATCCGGTCTGGTCGGTCGGCGACCAGGTGGCGGAGACCATCCGTGCGCACGCGGGCGTCAGCGGGCGTGAGGCGAAGAGCCGTGCGATCGCGCTCATGAACGAGGTCGGCATCCCGGATGCGGCATCCCGCTACAGCGACGCGCCGCACCGCTTCTCGGGGGGAATGCGCCAGCGTATCGTGATCGCTGCGGCTCTCGCGAACAGCCCCCAGCTCCTCATCGCCGACGAGCCCACTACTGCGCTGGACGTCACCATCCAGGCGCAGGTTCTCCAACTGATCGACACCCTCCGCCGGCAGAACGGCACAACGGTTGTCCTCATCACCCACGACCTCGGCGTGGTGGCCCAGATCTGCGACCGGGTTGCTGTGATGTACGGCGGCATGCTCCTCGAGGTCGCCGCGACGGCGGAGCTGTTCGCGCGTCCGCAGCACCCGTACACGCGCGCTCTTCTTGCCGCGAACCCGGCGGGAGCACCTCGCGGACGTCGGCTGCCGGTGATCCCCGCGCAGTGGACCGTCGAGAGCCTGTGCGCGGCAGAGGTGCTGCGTGCGAGCGCAGCCACGACGGAGACGGATGACGCCGATGAGTGAACTTCTCAGGGTCGACGGTCTCAGCAAGAGTTTCAGTACGGGTGGCCCACCATGGAAGCGCCGCCATGTCGTCGCCCTCAACGACGTGTCGCTGACGGTTGGGCACGGGCGCACGCTTGGTCTCGTCGGTGAATCGGGCAGTGGCAAGAGCACGCTCGGTCGGTGCATCCTCGGGCTGACGAAGCCGGATGGCGGTGAAGTCGTGTTCGACGGAGTCGACGTACTCTCCCTCTCGAGCAGCTCCCTGCAGAGCTTTCGACGACGTGTGCAGCCCGTGTTCCAGGATCCCTACG
>JBBRDX010000006.1:0-39664 GCA_038203515.1 Actinomycetales bacterium
CGGTCGATGCGCGACCAGCGCACGAACATCAGGATCAGGACCGGCACATCGGCGACCTCGGCGATGAACCAGAGCAGGTCGCCGGAGAGATGCTGGTCGTGATAGGCCGAAGGGAACCAGGCGGGCAGCGTGCCGGCCACCTGCCCGAGCCCATCGAGTATGTGGTTGTTCAGCCGCAACAGGATGCCTGGAATCGCGTCGACCACCAGCTCCACGAACACGAGCAGAAACTCCACCGTGATGAAGAAGCTCGTGCGCTGGGTCGTGTTCTCGATGATCGGCAGCACCATCAGCAGGCCCACCAGGGGGACCGCCACCGTCAGCACACTGCCGGCGACGGCGCTCTCGCGCAGGCTCCCTGCGAGCGGCGTGAGGAATACCGAGAAGGCCAGGAGTGCGAACAGGGGTGCGAACACCGCATTGCCGACCAGCCGAACGGGCCACGATCCCAGGATGGCATCCATCCTCTTCAGGGAGCCGCCGGTGAGCACGAGTCTCGCGAGTGCGACGGGCGCGCCCATGCTCAGCAGGCCGGGCACGGCGAACAGCAGCAGCGCGATGCGGGTCGTGAATGCCCAGCGGAGGTCGGTGCTCCACTCACCGAGGAAGCCGAGATTCACAACGGCGAAAGAGCCGAGACCGAGCGCGAAGAACCAGACGGTGCGGATGACAGGCCACGCTATTTTTCGTTGGCGCAGTGTTAACACGCCCGCGGCGTACAGCCCACCGGCCACCACAATGATGACGACCGAGACGCTATCGAATCGCCAGGTGCTGAGGACGGTGAGGAGAGATGGCGTGGCTGGCTCGATTCGGCGAAGCGGGAGGATTAGCGGAGCGAACCACCAAAGTCTGTCACGCCCCGTCGATAGCCCGTCCCAGTATTTGGGCGACCCCCCACGCGTAGGTTAGAGTAACTAGTCGGCTCGGTTCGCGCTGGGTGCGGTGGGGTATGGTGTAATTGGCAACACGGAAGATTCTGATTCTTTTGTTCTTGGTTCGAGTCCAGGTACCCCAGCTTTCCCAGCTAGTCAACGGCCCCGGTTCTCCGGGGCTTTTTTGGTTCGGAATGCCCGATTCTTGGGGATTTTCGTCAGTTTAAGCGGGCTGCTCCAAGCGGCACCATGTCCTCCCAAACCAGCGCTTGTCATTCTGAATTACTCAGACCATTCCATTGAATATTGATTAAGTGTCATTATATCTGCCAGGGCACCGGAGAGCGGCGCCGGGTAGCGATAACCCGACGCCGCTCCACTCGGCGTAATTGACTACGCCGATGATCTACCAGTTGCTCGGGGAGGTGAGGGTCCACACGATGGGCTGGAAGGTCTTGAAGGTAAGCGTGCTGCCGTCGCTGCTGCTCGGCAGCAACTTGCGGTACGCGGATGCGGTGGGGTTGTTCGCGTTGTAGACATACACGGTGTCGGCAGTGGTGTTCGTCGTGATGGTGACCAACTTGTTCAGGGCTGTACCGAAGGTTGTGTTTCCGTCAGCGTTCGAGGTGGTTCCCAGCGGCTGGAAAGCGCTGTACGGCACGACCTGTCCCTGGATTTTCTCGCTGCCGGCGGGGCTGTTCGCATAGTTTCCGAACACGCTGGTGCAGCCGGTGTAGTCGACATTGCATTCTTGGATGCCAAAGGTCTTCACCGCGGTCCCCATGGGTGGGGTGACGTCCTGCCCGTTGGGCCAGTTGCCCAAGACGATCAGTCGATCGGTGGCGACGGCACCCGGTGCAAAGGTCGCGGTGATTCCGAATCCAGTCACGGATCCACCCTCGGGAGTGACGACAGCAGTCTTGAACGCGGTCGCTGCCGCGGGTTGGCCAGCGGCAAACGAGGTGGCCGGGGTCAGGGCTACGGCAGCTAAAACAGCAGCAGAAACAGCGAGTACGGCACTAATGCGACGGAAGGACATGATTGATCTTCTCTCAAGTTATCGGATGGGGGAATAATGCACTTGTGCTTTAACAACGACGGTGAAGCGTAAAAGGTTCAATTCAGGTCGAAATGAACCTGTCGTAGGTCCTTTGATCGATGGCCTGGGGCTGGTTGGCCGGGTCGATGCTGGCCCTTGTCGGCGGGAGTGACTCACAAACCTTTGGCCCTCGCGCGGTGTCTTCCCCATGATCGCTCGGTCGGCAGCCCCGAGTACCACCCGGTACCCGGCCGGCATCCGGTTGATGGCTACTCACTTGGGGTTTGGGGTTGTGATTCTCTCACCGGCCGGGGACAGAACGTGCCAGATGTTGAGGACACATTGACCATTCGTGTCGCAGGATTGCTATCTGTGGAGAGGGCGTAAATCGGTAGTCCGTTGATGGTGATTTGCTCGCTACCGTTGACCCCGGTGAGTGTGGCGACCGTTCCGGTTATTCCCGCGACTGATCGGTCATGGAGGTCAGGTGACGGGTAGCATCCCGATAGTGTTCAGCGACTTTGGTGGGCAGGCGCCGAGCCTGCGATTCGTTACCGCCAAGAGCACGGGTCACGTCGAATTTCTTCTGAATCTGATGCAGGAATGAACGATCGGCCCCAGCGCTCCGTTGTATGGAGAGGGAGGTGATCCGTGTCAGCCGATCAGGGTGAACTTTTGCGTGCGCTGCACGACACACATGGGCCAGCGCTCTTTCGTTACGTTCTGCGAATCACCGGTGACTACACCTTCGCGGAAGATGTCGTGCAGGAGTCGTTGCTGCGGGCGTGGAAGAACCCTGCGATTCTTGAACAGAGCGACGAATCAGCACGCGCATGGCTATTCACCGTCGTCCGAAACCTCGTGATCGATGACCGACGCAGCGCCCGCCACACCCGCGAGATCATCACTGATGAGCTTCCTGATGTTCCAAGTCCGGATCAAACAGAGTCGGTCCTGGATACCTGGCTGCTGTCTGACGCACTCGTGTCGCTCTCGCCCCAACACCGCAGCGCGGTCGTGAGCGCCTACTACCTGGGCCACACCGTGGTTGAAATCGCGCATCAGCAGGGCGTCCCTGAGGGGACAGTCAAGTCCCGGCTCCACTACGCGCTGCGCGCACTGCGTCTCGCCCTGCAGGAAAGAGGTATCACCCAATGAACGATGCGTCAGACGAGTTCCGTGACTGGGACGCCGCGTATGTCCTCGGTGCGCTTGGCCCCGAAGACCGTCGCGCGTACGAGCGGCACCTCTCCAGCTGCCCCACCTGTGCCGCCGCGGTCTCCGAACTGGCAGGTATGCCAGGACTTCTTCGAAAGCTCCGCCCGGAAGATGCCGAAGCTCTCATGACCGTCTCCGAGGACGGCCACCTGCGTGGGCGTCAACACGAGCCTGGTCTTGTGCAGAGGCTCGCCACAACAGCCAACAAACGCCGTCGACGAGTTCGGACTGCCACAGTTGCCCTCATGGTCGCCGCCGCCGCCGTACTCGCATTCGGTGGCCTCTTTATTGGTACCTCATTGACACCGTCGGCAGATGTTGCCCGATTACCGGTAACCAGCGCACCAACGGGAACGGCCGTGATGATGACGCCAGTGCAGCCGGGAACGATGACTGCAACCATGAGGGTGACCTCGAAAGCTTGGGGCACCCGATTCGACTGGACCTGCGACTACGTGAATACGAACGCATTGTTGAGTGCTGCGAAGTCGTATTCCATGGTGATGACCGATACGTCGGGTGTCGAGACGGTAATTGCAACCTGGAGCGCAACCCAAAAACCTCGTGCCACCGAACTGGCAACGTCGTCGAGCATCGCCACGTCGAAGATCCGCCGTGTCGAAATCCGCGTTATGGAGACGAACACCCCGCTGGTAGGAGTGAACCTGTAGGGACGATGACGACGTGAGCCCGGTCGTCGTCGCCGAAGAATGGCGTGGGCGCGGGCTGGCCGAGGCGGTCAAGCCCGCCTCGGTAGTCGATCTGCTGCGCGAAGGGGCTGAGTGTTCCCGCACGGGGGATCAGATGCCAAGGTCGTAATTTTGGCTGCCGATACCTAGTTTGGCGACGCAATCGGTGAGGCTTGGCTCGCACGGGCACCCCTGTCGCACCGTAGCGGGTTCCCGTCGCGGGCAGCCCTCATGCCGATAAATGCAGTCATGTCCGACGCCAGCGGCACGGTGGCCGGCCACGTTAAAGGCCCACCGTCGAGCCCGGTAACCCACGACAGCGGTCAAGCGCGCGGCGCTCCGGCGGCGACGTCCATCTCGGCCCATACCTGCGCAGTAGCCGACGAAACGACGATGCTTGCCCAGGCACCCGTCGTCCCGTTCAACCGAAAGCAAGGTTTGCGGCAATCTGCCGACTCAGCCACCTCTCGAAGTCAGCTGTCGACCAGCCGCAGGTGAAGACCAGGGACCGGTAGAGGGCCGGGTTGTTGAAGACCCACAGTGCGTCGATGGCGCGCTCGGCGAACGGCGCGGTCAGCGCCCCGATGTCCACCGCGTGCCGCACGACCATCGCGGCGCCAAGTCGCCGATTGTGCTCCACCTGGTCCCATAGGGAGGCCAGCTCGGGAGACGAATCCGCCGCCCGTCGCAGGACTTCGAAGATCGCCTCTGTGCGCGCACCGATCAGCGCGCAGACGGCCGCGTACGCCCGGGAGAGCTCGTCCACGGTTGTCGACTGCAGTACGGGACTGAACCACGGGCGCACCGCTACCGGAATCGGCTCGTCGTCGCCTGCCAGTGCTTCGTCGACGAGTGCCTTCAACAGTGCTGGCTTTGAACCGAACGTTGCCGTGACCGTCGGCCTCGCGACGCCCGCGGCGGCCGCGATCCGGCTCAGGGACGCGGCAGCGTAGCCGTCCTCGAGGATCATCTGACGAGCCGCGAAGAGAATGGCCCGCCGGGTTCGATTCGCCCCCTCGTCCCGGACTAGCGAACGGTAGCGGCGGCTAGTGCGACGATTCTTGACTCCCGGCATAGAACGAGTATATTTGCGACTATTAAACATAACGCTGGCTATCGAATTTATGGATGACCAACGGCCACAGCAAGAAAGAGCGAAGACATGGGTGAGAGGGTGCGCACGAAGGCGTCCGTTCTGAAATCCGAGGAGGGCGAGGCGTATTGGTTCCTCGACAGCCTGGTCACCGTCAAGGTCTCAGGGGCGCAGACCTCGGGTCGGCTCACCATCCTCGACTTCCTCAATCCGCCCGGGTTTTCACCACCCGCCCACAGGCATCTTGTGTAGGACGAGGTCTTTTACGTCATTTCCGGGTCGGCGATCTTCTTCTGCGATGGTGAGACCCTCGAGGTGTGGCCGGGCGACACTGTCTTCCTGCCGGTCGGCTCGACACACTCATTTCGCGCCTCAGATTCGGAGCCGTTCAGGACCCTCCAGATCACCGTGCCGTCGGGCTTCGAGGAATTCACCGCCGAAGCCGGCACCCCCGCCGTCACCCACAGCCTTCCGGCGCCCGGGCCCATCGACTTCGCTGCGGTCGGCCAGGCGGCAGCTCGTCACAACATCGAGATTCTGGGACCACCGCCGGCGAGGCCTTCCGGCGCCACAACCTAATTCCACTCACGCACCGGCAGGGAATCGTGTTGGGCCCCGTGACACACTGGGGTGATGACCGATCACGCGACTTCCGGGATCAGAGGCGTCGTTTTCGACGTCAATGAAACCCTGTCCGATATGGCTCCGATGGCTGGCGCTTTCGAGGCGGTGGGTGCACCGGGTTCGCTGGCGAAGATCTGGTTCGCCGGTGTGCTGCGGGATGGATTCGCGCTATCGACGGTGGGTGACAGTGAACGCTTTGCTGCGATCGCCGACGATCAGTTGCGGGTGGTGCTTCATTCCACCCGGTTGCGCGGGTCGATCGATCAGGCGGTGGAGTCGATCCTGGAGAAGATGACAACCCTGTCGCTGCACCCCGATGTCGCCGGCGGAGTGCGTGCACTGACGGGGGACGGGTTGCAAGTGTTGACACTGTCCAACGGGTCGAGCGACCTCGCCGCACGGCTGTTTGCCGAGGCTGGTCTGCGAGAGGAAGTGTCCCACCTGCTCTCGGTCGAGGACGCATCCCTGTGGAAACCCGCAGAGCAGGCGTATCGTCTCGCCTCCGAGGCCTCAGGGCTCGCACTCGAGCAGCTGCTGTTGGCCGCAGTTCATCCGTGGGACATCCACGGCGCAGCCCGGGCAGGGATGCGAACCGCCTGGATTAATCGCACCGGTGAACCGTACCCGACATATTTCGCCGCACCGGACCTTGTGGTGCATTCCGTTTCCGAGCTGGCGGGCGCCATCCGTTCAACCCGCTAGGCCGGCATCCTCGCCGCGGCATTAATATGGTCGCCACGGTGAACCCCCTACTCCGCTGGTACAGGTTTTTCCCGGGCGGTCCAGAGGCGGGGGTGGTGAGCATGAGCGTCGCCTCCCGCCGGATCTCGCTTGGGATACCCGCGCGACCCGAGGAGGGCTCGCGTCGAAACGCTGCCCACGACCCGACACCTCCGCACGACCGCACTGCCGACCGACAGGAACCCCACGACATTGGCTACCCACCATCTCCAACCGTCTCCCGATACTACGGCTGACGTCTTCGACCGGTCCCATCCGCCCCGCCTCGTGGTGCAGCCGGGAGATACGGTCGTCGTGACGTCGCTGGATGCCTCCGGGTATCTCGAGCGCCAGACCGTCCCCGGAGAGAGCCGCCCGCGGCTGTTCGCCCAGCCTCGTGGCCACGCGCTGACCGGGCCGATTGCTGTGGAGGGGGCCGAAGTCGGTGACATGCTGGCCATCCACCTCGTAGACCTGACCCCGGGCGACTGGGGCTGGACGGTGGCGGGTGGCCGCGAGACGCAGGTCACCACGCGTCTCGGCGTCGCCGACGTCGATTCATCGTGGCTGCTCTGGGAACTCGACGTCACCCTGGGGAAGGCGACGGAGAGTCGCGGATTCGCGTGCCTCATGGCCCCCTTCCTCGGCGTCATGGGCCTCGCCCCCGCCGAGGACGGCGAGCACTCGACCATTCCTCCCCGAGCAACGGTCGGCGGAAATATCGACTGCCGTGAGCTCGTCGCCGGGTCGACCCTGTACCTCCCGGTTGCCGTGCCGGGTGCGTTGCTGTACCTGGGTGACGGACACGCTGCCCAGGGCGATGGCGAGGTCGGTGGGACCGCGATCGAGTGCCCGATGCGCACGACCGCGATAGTCGACCTCGCGCGCGACCGGCCGCTCGCAACGGTCCACGCGGAGACACCCATCGGACGAATCACCTTCGGTTTCGACGCCGACCTCAACGTTGCGATGGCCGACGCCCTCGATGCCATGGTCGAGTGGATGAGCGTGCTCTACGACGTCGATAAAGCGACGGCTCTCGCACTCGCCTCTGTCACGGTCGACCTGAGAGTCACGCAGGTCGCTAATCAGGCCTGGGGCGTCCATGCGGTCCTCCCGGAGGGAGCCCTCCTGTGAGCGCAAGGTGGCCGGTATCTCAGGGCGTCCCCTTGCTCGGTGACCTCGACTTCCTCACGCGCCAGGTGCGGGAGTGGCTGGCATCCTGAGCCGGCGGCTGCCGCCGACCGGCCCGTCGCTGCCTCGGAGGGGAAAGTCAGTCTCAGAGGGAAAAGTCAGCCTCAGGAGGATGAACACCTCATATCGTCTAGGCTAATTTTTGACACGGGGTGCTCGCCGTTTGGTGGGCTGAGATGAATACCCGTCGAACCTGTCTAGTTAGCACTAGCGAAGGGATGTCGCCGATGTTCACGCAAGCCTCTGGCCTCGAATGGGACGCTCTCAAGCCCCAATCCATCGAATCACAGCCTGCCGATTCGGCCCCTGCCCAGCCGGCCGAGCGCTCTCTGGCTGGAGCCCTCGTTCTTCGGGCGATTCCCCGGGTGCTCAGTATCGCCGGCACCGACCCGACGGGAGGCGCCGGCATCCAGGCCGATCTGAAGAGCATCGCCGCTAATGGCGGCTACGGAATGGCCGTCGTCACAGCACTCGTTGCCCAGAACACGACGGGAGTGCGGTCGGTGCACACCCCACCGGTCGAATTCCTGCGCCAGCAGTTGGATGCCGTCAGCGACGACGTCACCATCGATTCCGTCAAGATCGGGATGCTCGCCGATATGGCCGTCATCCGTGAGGTTCGCTCCTGGCTTGAATCGACCAACCCTCCGCTGGTCGTACTCGACCCCGTGATGGTTGCGACCAGCGGTGACCGGCTTCTCGATCCATCGGCCGAACAGGCGCTGCGCGACCTGATCCCACTCGTCGATCTCGTGACCCCCAACATCCCGGAACTGGCTGCACTCCTGCAGGAATCGCCGGCACCGAATTGGGCTGTGGCGCTTGAACAGGGTAGACGACTCTCCGCCAGAACCGGAGTCACGGTGTTGGTCAAGGGGGGTCACATCACCGGAGACACCTGTTCTGACGCTCTGGTGAACACCCACGGACTGTTGCCGCAGACGGTGGTGGAGTTCTCTTCCGCCCGAATCGAGACGCGTAACACCCACGGAACCGGATGCTCGCTCTCGTCGGCCCTCGCGACCGTGCAGGCTCGAACCGGTGACTGGTCCCGGTCGCTGGAGGAGGTGAAAGCGTGGCTTGACGACTCCCTGGAGCACGCCGATGAGCTCGGGGTTGGCGCGGGCAATGGTCCGATCCACCACTTTCACCGCATTTTTGCCGACCGACCGCCAGTTGGTGCTGAATTCAGCCGCATGCTGTGGGATGACGTCGAAAACATCCGGCGTGCCATCTTCGAACTTCCGTTCATCGAGGCCCTGGGCGATGGCAGCCTCGAGCGTCACCAGTTCTCCTATTACCTGGCCCAGGACGCGCTCTACCTGAGGGCGTTTTCCCGCGCTCTCGCCCGTGCGAGCGCCCTCGCGCCCTCCGATCTGGAGCAACGGTTCTGGGCCAACGCGGCCCACTACTGCCTTGAGGTCGAGGCAGAGCTGCATCGCACCTGGCTTGGACATGAGCCAGCGCCGCCCGTTGGACCGGTGACGAGAAGCTACGTCGACCACCTGCTCGCCGCGAGCGCGCAGGGCAGCTATGGGGTACTGGTTGCGGCGTTGCTTCCGTGCTACTGGCTCTATGCGGATGTCGGCGGTCGGTTGCACTCTGAGT
Organism: Actinomycetales bacterium; assembly: GCA_038203515.1. Lineage (GTDB taxonomy): Bacteria > Actinomycetota > Actinomycetes > Actinomycetales > Microbacteriaceae > Lacisediminihabitans. The sequence continues at coordinate 9,061 of JBBRDX010000006.1, forward strand.
TCCTGGTTCGAGATGTCGGTGCGTCTCATCCCTACGCCGCCTGGCTCGAGACCTATGCCGACGAGGAGTTCGCCGCGGCGACGCGGAAGGTGATCTGCATCGTGGATGCGGCCGCCCGGGCGGGTTCCGCAGCGGAGCGGGCCGCGATGCGCACCGCGTTTATCCAATCTTCAGAGTACGAACGGGACTTCTTCGATGCACCACGGCGGCACGCTCATGCCTGAGGGCCCTGCCGCACTGACGCGCTGCGCCACGCCCTTAGCCGTCCCGTCTTCAGCCGAGAGGCGGCAGTGCGGCCAGGATGCTGCGCGCTGCCTCAGCGGGATCATCTGCGTCGGTGATTGCTCGCACGACGACAACACGCGAGGCACCGGCATCCACCACCCGGGTGATGTTGCCGAGGTCGATGCCACCGATCGCGAACCAGGGCAGCGTGCTGCCTCCCGTGTGAACCAGCTCTGCCGCGTAACTCACGAGTTCGAGCCCCACCGCGGTGCGGCCGGGTTTGGTCGGAGTGGCCCACACCGGACCCACACAGAAGTAGTCCAGTCCGTTGGCGGCGAGAGCGGCGTCGATCTGGTCGGGGCTGTGGCTGGACAGGCCGATCGATGTGGCCGGATCGACAAGGTGTCGGGCAGAAGCGAGGGGCAGGTCGAGTTGCCCGATGTGGAGCACGGGGGCTTCGGACAGCATCGCAATGTCGGCCCGATCGTTCACCGCCCAGAGTCGACCGTGGCGTTCGGCCACCTCACGAAGCGTCTCGAGCAGCTCGAGTTCCTGCGCGGCTTCGATGTTCTTGTCGCGCAACTGGATGATGTCGACACCGCCGCGGAAAGCGGAATCCAGGAAGTCGGCGAAGTCTCCCTGGCGAATTCTGGCGTCCGTGCACAGGTAGAGGCGGGCATGATCGAGGCGCATTCCATTCATGCTAGGGGCGATCGGTGGGGAAACATCTCATGACCGATCTTCGCGATCCAGTCGATGTCGTGGTGGTCGGTGCCGGTATCGTCGGGCTGGGAATTGCCCATACACTCGCACAATCCGGTCGATCCGTCACCGTCGTCGATGCCGAGCCCGCCTCCGGAGCGACCTATGCCGCCGCCGGCATGCTGGCCCCGGTGAGCGAGTTCCACTACCAGGAGGAGCACCTGCTCGAGTTGATGCGGGCGTCGGCGGCCCTGTATCCGGGGTTCGTCGCCTCGCTCGGCATGGCGGATGCGGCTGACACCGGGTATCTGCGGTCGAAGACGATCAGCGTTGGCTTCGATTCGGGTGATCGGACGGCTCTCACTGATCTTCGCGCGGTTCAACTCGCCAACGGACTGGCGGTCGAGCCGCTGACGATTCGCGAGGTTCGCACTCTCGAACCGATGCTGAGTCCGCGGCTGTCGGTCGCGTACAGCATCGAACACGACCACCAGGTGGACCCACGCCGGCTGGCGGCGTGTCTGCGACAGGCGATCGAGGCGGCGAACGGGACCGCGATCCTGCAGAATGCGGTCGCACTCCTGTATGAGCATCCGCGGGATTTCTCCTCGACAGTCATCGGTGTCGTGCTCGATGACGGTTCGACAGTGCGCGCGGATGAAGTGATTCTGGCCAACGGGCTCGCTGCGGCGACATTCGGTGGACTGCCTGAATGGCTCGACCTGCCGCTGCGACCGGTCTTCGGCGATATCCTGCGGCTGCGCGTTCCGAAGCATCTTCGGCCGCTCATCACCGCGACGGTGCGTGGCCTGGTGCGTGGCATCCCGATCTATCTCGTTCCGCGCAGCGACGGCACGATCGTTATCGGAGCGACCCAGCGCGAAGACGGTTCACCGGCAGTGTCGGCCGGTGGGGTCTACCAGCTGTTGAGGGACGCGCAAGAGCTTGTGCCGGCGGTCGCCGAACTGGAACTGATCGAGATGACCGCTCGTGCCAGGCCGGGAACGCCGGACAACGCCCCCCTGCTCGGTCGGGTTGCTGACGTCCGCGGACTGCTGATCGCCACCGGATTCTTTCGTCACGGCGTGCTTCTCACCCCGATCGCGTCGCAGATCTGCCTCGATATCCTCGACGGCGACGGCGACGGCGACGGCGACGGCGACGGCGACGGCGCCGGCGATGACCGATGGACGCAGTTCCGGCCCGACCGCTTCTCGGTTACCGACGACCCCATCCCCCTGCCGAAAGACCGCATCTCGAACCCCTACAGGCCGATGGAGCCAGCTCATGACTGAATCACCACCCGCGGAATTCTCTCTCAACGGGTCCGCGCGCGTTCTCGTGAGCGGGCAGACCACAGCCGAACTCGTCGCCGCGATCTCGGGGCGGTCGATCACCGCCGAGGGCACGGCGACCGACGGTGCGCGGCTCGGCCTCGCTGTCGCGCGAAATGGCGCGGTGGTGCCACGAAGCCAGTGGTCGAAAACGACGCTCGAACAGGACGATGTGGTCGAAATTCTGTCGGCTGTCCAGGGAGGCTGACCATGCACGACTTACTAGCGGGCGACTCACTGCCCGTGCACCCGGATCCGCTGGTGATCGATGGGGTGTCGCTCACCTCACGGCTCATCATGGGCACCGGGGGAGCGCCGAGCCAGGAGGGTCTCGGGGCGGCGCTTCGAGCATCAGGCACCGAGCTCACCACGATAGCCATGCGCCGACACAGCGCCACGAGTGGGTCGTCGCTCTTCCAGGTGCTGCTCGACAACGACATTCTGGTGCTCCCCAATACCGCGGGATGCTTCACCGCCCGCGAAGCCGTTCTCACCGCGGAACTGGCGCGCGAGGCCCTCGAAACCGACTGGATCAAACTCGAGGTGATCGCCGACGAACAGACCCTGCTTCCGGATGCCGTGGAGCTTGTCGAAGCGACGGAACAGCTCGTGTCGCGCGGGTTCAAGGTCTTCGCATACACCAACGACGACCCGGTGCTTGCGCTGCGGCTGGAACATCTCGGTGCCGTCGCGGTGATGCCACTCGGATCGCCCATCGGCACCGGGCTGGGCATCCTGAATCCGCACAATATCGACCTGATTGTTTCCCGGGCTGGCGTGCCGGTGGTTCTCGATGCCGGAATCGGCACGGCCTCGGATGCTGCGCTCGCGATGGAGCTCGGCTGCGACGCGGTGCTCCTCGCCACCGCCGTCACGCGTGCGCAGGATCCGGTGCGCATGGCTCAGGCGTTCCGCCATGCGGTCATCGCGGGGCGGCTGGCCGCGCAGGCCGGACGTATCCCGAAGCGGCAACATGCGCTCGCGTCATCCGCGATGGACGGGAGACCCGACCTGTGAGCGCGCTGCCTCCGCTCGGCGACCCTGTTGTCGGGCCTCTTGTCGAACCCGGCGAGCAACTCACTTCGCAGGAGATCCAGCGATACTCCCGGCACCTGTTGATTCCACAGATCGGTGCGACCGGACAGCGTCGGCTCAAAAACGCGAGAGTGCTCGTCATCGGCGCCGGCGGACTTGGGTCCCCTGTGCTGCTGTACCTCGCGGCGGCGGGGGTCGGCACCCTCGGAATCGTGGACGACGACACGGTCGACCTCAGCAACCTGCAGCGGCAGATCATCCATCGGGTGCAGGATGTCGCCCGGCCCAAGCTCGACTCGGCCAGGGACGCCATCGCGGCGCTCAACCCGCTGGTGGAGGTGCGACTGCACCCGTTGCGACTGACGGCCGTCAATGCGCTCGAGCTCTTCGCCGACTATGACCTGATCGTGGACGGGTCCGACAATTTCGCCACCCGCTATCTCGTCAACGATGCTGCTGCCATTGTCGGCAAGCCGAACGTGTGGGGTTCGGTGCTGCGATTCGATGGCCAGGTGAGTGTCTTCTGGCAGCAACACGGACCGACCTACCGCGACCTGTACCCGGAGGCACCGCCCGCCGGATCGGTGCCGAGCTGTGGTGAGGGTGGTGTCTTCGGGATGCTGTGCGGCACGGTCGGCGCGGTGATGGTCGCCGAGGTCGTCAAGCTGGTGACGGGGGTTGGGCGAACCCTCCTCGGTCGACTGGCCATCATCGATTCACTCGACGCGTCGTGGCGGGAGTTGCGCATCCCGCTCGACCCTGATCGTGAGCCGATAACCGGGCTCGTCGACTATGAGGCCTTCTGTGGCGTGGAGTCGGCGGATGCGGACTCACTCCCGGTGGGCGATCGCACGACCGACACAGAGGGAGTCCTCGCCTCCATCTCGGTGCACGATCTCGCCGCCAGCCTGAGCGCGAGGGACCGCGGCGAAACTGCATTCGATCTCATCGATGTGCGGGAGCCGGGGGAGCACGAGATCGTGCGGATTCCCGGATCCACGCTCATCCCGCAGGGCGACATCCTCTCCGGGGACGCCGCAGCGGCGCTCTCGGCGGAGCGGAACATCATCCTGTACTGCAAATCGGGAGCACGTTCCTCGTCAGTGGCCCGGGAGTTGAGGCGGCGCGGGTTCACCCGGGTGACGCAGGTGCGCGGAGGGGTATTGGCCTGGATCGCTGAGATCGATCCGTCGCTGCCCACCTACTGAGGTCCGGGCCTACTGAGGCCCAGGCCTCCGATCGCGAGGTTTCTAGAACCGGAGGATGGTGGGGATCGCCACCACGACAAGAGCCCCGCCGATGAGTACCGAGTCGTTCCATCTCCACGGTGCGGGTTCTGCCCAGGTGCGGGGAACGTTCCCCGCTCGAGCAGCGGAAAACCCTCGTGCGTCCATCGCCACGGACATGCGGCCGGCTTTGTAGAGCGCGTGAACGAGGAGAGCGGCGGTCAGCGCCGTGAACTCCCGCGCGCGAGCGCGAGGCGACCGAGTGCCATCGAGTCCACGTATCCGGCGGGATTGTTGCAGCTGACGCCACTGGTTGGCGAGATTCTCGAACTGTTGCAGCGCTGCGGTTGCTGCAACGACGGGACGGGATGGCAGCCTGAGCCGTTGGACCAGGTGGTCGCCGAGCGTTGACGGGTCGATCGCACCGGCCAAATAGATTCCAGGGATCACGAAGAACGCGACCCGTGCCGCCGCAGCCGCGCCCGTCAGGGGATCCTGGCCGCGACTGAGGAGCCAGGTGGAAAAACCGACCGAGAGCACGGCCAGCAATCCCGGTACGAGTCGGCGCCACCGAACGCTCTTCGGCGATGCGATGAGCAGGAAAAACACGATCCAGCCCGCAAGACCTGCGACACCGTGGAGCACGCTGGTGATCGCAAAGGATCCGAATAGCAGGGCGAAAGATGCTCCAAGCAGGGAGAGTGGTCCGCACGAGTCGATGATCCGCTGCCGCGTGGGAGAGGGAGTCTCCCTCGGCAGCGATGCGGCGGCGCCCGACTGGGGGAGGGTGATGATGCGATCGGCCAGGTCAATGAGGAGAGGATCGTGGGTGGTCAGGAGGACAGCCGTGCCAGCGTCCCGCGCCGCAAGAATCACGCCGACAACAGCTGCCCAGGACTCCCGGTCCTGGCCGACCGTCGGTTCGTCGAGCACCAGAATCGAGGGTCCGTGGGCTACGGCCGTCGCCAGCGCCAGCCGCCGCATCTCGCCACCGGAAAGGAGATGAGGGTCGGAGTCGCTCAATGGTGCCAGTCTCAACACGCCCAACAACTCCTCCACACGTGTCGCGGTACCGACGGTTGACGCGTGAAGCAGACGGGTGGTCAACTGGGCGTCGTCACGTACTGTTCGCCCGATGATGGTGAGTTCCGCGTTCTGCGGCACCCACCCGATCCGGGAAGCCAATGCCAGAGCCTGCCACCAGCCCGGTCGCCCCTCACCGTTAACTTCGAGAGCGGCAGTGACCGTGACGTCTCCACTCGTCGGTTTCTCGAGCCCTGCGACCAGAGAGGCAAGGGTCGACTTGCCGGATCCGCTCGGTCCGACCACGGCGACGATTTCGCCGCCTCGAACGATCACGCTCGCATCACGCACCAGGTCGGCTGTCGCTGGGCGTCCAGTGTTGCGGAGGCCGACGCTCGTGCGGGTCAGCCCGACGCGCCGCGCCGTCACCGCGTCGTCTCCGGCGGAAAGGACACGATTCGGCGCGCACAACTCGCGTGGCACGCCGAGAGGTGCGGGTGCCGGTAGCCCCGGTATCCAAATTCCGTCATTCTTCAACCGGTCGGCATTCTGCTCCAGGGTCGATCGGGCGGGGCCGTCCGCGCGAAGTGTTCCGTCCCGTGCGAGCACAATGACCCGATCCACGAGAGGGATCCACGGTTCCAGTCGATGCTCCACCACGATCACGGTGGCGGAGGTAGCCATCACCGCACGCCGGAGAGAGGTGCGAACGGCGCAGGCACCGACCGGGTCGAGCATCGATGTCGGCTCGTCGAGGAGCACCAACCCCGGGCGCATCACGAGAACCCCCGCGAGAGCGAGACGTTGCGCCTCGCCGCCGGACAGCTCCGCCACCTGCCGATCGAGCCCGTACGGAAACGTCACTGCCATCAGAATCTCGCGGACAGCATCCGCCATCTCATCCCTCGGCACAGCCTCGTTCTCGAGCCCGAATGCGGCATCGCGGTAGGCGGTACCGGCAACCACTGCATCGGCGGGATCCTGCAGGAGCAACCCGACGGATGGATGGGCTGCCGTCGCCGCGGTCAGGGTGACGGTACCCCCGAGATCGCCCGATTCCGATGCCGTGAGCACACCGGCGAGAGCACGCAACAGGGTCGACTTGCCCGATCCGCTCCCCCCGACAAGGAGAACGTGTTCTCCCGGCTCGATAGTGAATGTGAGGTCCGAGAGGATCGGAGTTGCCCGGCCCATTGGGCGCCAGGTCAGGTGATCGACGTCGACTCGCACCCCGGTGGTGGGCGTCACCGAGCGCTATTCGGACTGTCGCAGCAGTCGTTCGTGAAACTCCCGCCCCGGGGGGAACGCGTTCAACGCGCGCGTGCGGCTCAGGGAGCGAACGATCAGCCAGCCGAGCAGTCCAGCGATCAGCGCACCGGAGACAACCCCACTTGCCAGGTAGATGAATTTCCATGCCCAGGAATATCCAGCGACGTAGGACCACCATTCGTATCCGACGATCTCCAGGACCGCCGAGAAAGCGCCCCCCAGCATCGCAGCAGGCATTCCGAAACGACGCCAGAGAAAGATTGCGAACACAATCTCGACGCCGACCCCTTGCAAAAATCCGGACAGCAGCACGGCGGGACCCCACTGATTGCCGAGAAACAGTTCCACGTTCGCCGCCACCATTTCCGTGAACAGCGCAGCCCCGGGACGACGGATGACCATTGCCCCCAGCACCGCTGGCACTAGCCACACCCCCAGGGCGAGTTCCCCGACAGGGGGAAATCCGGCTGTGAGCAGACTGATTGCCGGATACACGAATGTGTCGAAAGCCCAGAAGACGACTCCGAACGCCACCGCGAGGACTGCTGCCGTCACAAGGTCAACGCCCCGCCAGGCGCCCAAACGCCCCGACGCTCGAATCGACGGCGCGTTTCCGCTTCGGCGCCGCGACCCGGACTGAACTCTTTTGTCGATACTCATTGCGTATTTCCTCTCGTGGAATCCGGTGGATACCTCGAGGAAGGGACTTCGCCGAATAGGCCACACGTGCGGCGCATTCGGCAGAGGTCACTTGAGATCCCGACTCCCTTCGCCGGTGCTAACCGGAGCAGGTTCGAGGGTCTGCGGTTACCCGCACTCTCAGCGCTCACGGCGCTCCCCTGTCGTACTGGAAAAATTGTACAGCCCCGCTCTTGGCTGAGGCGCGAGGGATCGACGTGCCTTCCGCGAAACGTTGGCGCCGGGGAAACAAAGTGGTGGCGCATCTGTAATACAACTGATATATCTATGGGATAGCAGATTTGCCCGATTGTCTTCCCGCACAGAAGGAGTGCCCAACCCATGTCTCACGCGCAGTCCGATGTACAAGCCGCAGCCCCCCACGGGTTACAACGCGGAGTCCTCACCATCCCGAACGCGATCGCGCTGTCGGTGGCCGCCATGGCACCCGTGCTCGCGGTCGTTCTCAACGCCCCGGCTGCTGCCGCGGCCGCAGGTGCAGCGCTGCCCCTGTCGTTCCTGATCGCCTTCATCGCCTGCGCCCTCGTCGGCAACACGGTCGTACAGTTCGCGAAGAAGCTGCCGTCCGCCGGTTCGTTCTACACCTTCAATCGGGCCGGGCTCGGCCCCGCCGCGGGCTTCTTCACCGGCTGGCTGTTCTGGATCGGATATGCGATCCTCGCACCCGGATTGTTCACCGCCTTCGGTGCGTTCGTGCACGATTATGTGCTCGCTACTTTTAGTGCCGACGTGCAGTGGTGGATCTTCAGCATGATCGCCATGGCCATCGTCTTCGGCCTCTCCGTGCGCAGCATCAAGGCATCGGTCAACGTCGACCTCACCCTCCTGGTGATCGAGGTGATCGTGTTCCTGATCCTCGGTATTGTGGCCATCACGACGGCGGGGTCGGGTAACAGCCCCACTTACTTCCTCACCTCGGTTGCTCCCACCGGCTTCGCCGGTGTCGGGCTCGGTGTCGTCTTCGGCATCCTGTCGTTCATCGGGTTCGATGCGGCCGCCACCCTCGGGGAAGAAACGAAGAACCCGCGCAAGAGCATCCCCTTCGCCATCACCGGCGCACTCGGTGCCGTCGGCATCTTCTATGTGCTCATGATGTATTCGCTCGCAGCGGGCTATGGGCTCAACGACCCGGCGAAGATGGACGCGTTCCTGAAAGACCCGAACCCCTTCGTCACCCTGGGTGCCAACGTCACGCCCTGGTTGCTGCAACCTATCGAGCTCGCGGCGATCGCCGGCATCTTCAGCTGCTTCCTCGCCATTCACAACACCACCGTCCGCGTGATGTTCTCGATGGGTCGCGACCAGGTGCTGCCGGCTTCTCTTGGACGCATCCATCAGACCTGGTATTCGCCGATTCGCGCCATAGTCGTGCAGTCGATCTTCACCGTCGTGATCGGCATCGGGGTCGGCATCTGGCTCGGCCCGGGCGCGACCGGCGCCTACGGCTTCACCGGAACCATCGGCACCGTCGCCATCGTGATCGTCTACATCATGAGCAATATCGCCCTGGTGAAGTACTTCTGGAAACTCGCCGAGCGCAAGCTCGTCACGCACGTGATCGTGCCGGTTCTCGGCGTGCTCGCCCTGCTCTACCCGCTCTACGCGGTCGCCAACCCGGCGCAGGCCTATCCCTTCAACCTCGTGCCGATCATCGTGCTCCTCTGGATCGCGGCCGGAGTGGTGCTGTACTTCTACTACAGGGCGAAGTCACCCGAGAAGATCGCCGCACTCGGTTCCTTTATCACCGAAGATGACCTGCCGGAGGGCGAACAGAACGCAGCGCTCCAGACCGGACGGGCGCCGTCGGTGCAGCATCCCACCGTCGCCGAGGAAGCCGCCAAGCACCCGGAGACCACAGGAAACTGAACCCATGATCACCGTCGACGGCAAGGCCGTCTACACCGAGCTCGTCGAACTTGTGGCCGCGTCGCATACCGCGTTGCTCCTCGTCGATATGCAACGCGACTTCATTGATCCGGACGGACTGTTCGGCGAGCTCGGAGTCGACCTCACAATGTACGACCGGTCGCGACCGCGGCTGGCGACACTGCTTGCGGAAGCCCGCCGGGCGGGAGCCCTCGTCATTCATGTCAAAAATACCGCCCTGCCAGACCGCATGAGTGACTCGCCCGCCCAAATCCGATTCAACCTGCGCATGCACGAGAATGCGCGTCGGAATGGGCCTCCTCTTCGATATACGGTGCCGGGCACGCCCGGCCACGAGTTCGTCGACGAATTCCAGCCGATCGCCGGCGAACTCGTAGTGAACAAGTACCGTTCGAGCGCCTTCTGGGGCACGAACATGGAGATGCTGCTGCGAAGCAACGGTGTCGAGACAGTGGTGATCGGCGGATGCACGACCGAGGGCTGCGTCGAGTCGACGGCCCGGGATGCGATGTTCAACGACCACTACGTCGTCATCGCGTCAGACTGCGTGGCCAGCGACGATCCCGCCCAGCACGACGCGTCGATGCTACTGATGCGCCACCGCTTCGACATGGCAACCGCGGCTGAGATCGCCCAGGGGTGGGACCCCTCGGCCGGGACAGTTCGACCGGTCGCAGGCGAGAACGAAGAATGAAGAAACTCGAAGGACGGATCGCGGTGGTCACCGGCGCCGCGTCGGGCATCGGCCGCGGCATCGCCGTCGCCTTCGCGCGGGAGGGAGCCGACATCGTCGTCGCCGACCTGGTGGGCACGGATGATGCCGCCGTCGTCCTGGCGGAAATCGCCGAGGCCGGCACTCGCGGAGTCTTCGTGCGCACGGACGTGAGCGACGAAGCCAGCGTGCGCGAGATGGCTCGACGCGCGCTCGAGGAATTCGGACGGGTGGACATCCTCGTCAATAACGCGGGGATCTTCACCGAATCCCTGCTTGAAGATATCTCGGTGGAGGAGTGGGATCGGGTGGTCGACACGAACCTGCGTGGCACCTTCCTCTGCACGCGGATGCTCATCGGGCAGATGCTCGAGCGCAGAGATGGCAGGATCATCAACATCGCGTCGCAGCTCGGCCAGATCGGCGGAATCGCCGTCCCGCACTACGTCGCGAGCAAGGCGGGCATCATCGGTATGACGAAGGCACTGGCGCGCGAAGTCGCTGGCCGCGGTGTTCTCGTCAACGCGATCGCTCCCGGCCCGATCGAGACACCGTTGCTCGACCGGGAGACCGAGGAGTGGCGCAGTGCAAAGCTCGCAGAGTTGCCGATCAAACGATTCGGTCGGGTCGATGAGGTGACGCCGACCGCCGTGCTGCTGGCGTCGGCGGACGGCTCGTATTACGTGGGTCAGACCCTCGGCCCCAATGGTGGGGACGTGATGCTGTAGGCGATCGCCTGCAGCGGAAGGAAGCATGCAAGTGAATATTCGTGAAGTAGTCGCCGCCGCCCATGAGGCGGGGGTAAAGCTCATCCGTTTCGAGTACTGCGATGTGAGCGGGGTCGCGCGCACGAAGGCCGTGCACGTGGCGCAGCTCGAACACAAGCTCCTCGAGGGAGTGAGTCTCACCCGGGCCCAAATGTCCATCAACCTGCTGGAGCAGATGGTCCCCATCGAGGGTTTCGAACCGGTCGGCGAGATCAGGCTCGTACCCGACCCCTCCACCTTCACCGTGCTGCCCTGGGCGCCGGGAAGCGCCAGCGTGCTCTGCGACCAGCTCGGTCATGATCGCCTGAACTGGGGCGCTTGCGGTCGTTCCTATCTCAAGGGCATCATTGAGCGCGCCGCGGGTCATGGCATCCAGGTTCAGGCCACCTTCGAGAACGAGTGGTATCTCGCCAGAGAGGTCGAGGGCGAATACCTCCCATTCGATCTCCACGATCACGCTCCTGTCTACAGTGCCATCGGACACGATCTCAACAATGACCTGATGATCGAGACAGTGGATGCCCTGGTCGCGCAGGGCATCGTGGTCGAGGCCGCAATCAACGAGTTCGGTGCGGGCCAGCAGGAGATCTCCATCCGGCACGCGGACGCCCTGACGGCAGCGGATAACCAAATGAAGTTTCGCGACACGGTACGCGGGGTCGCCCTTCGCCGTGGGCTACTCGCCTCCTTCGCTCCGAAGCCGTACCCCGAGCAGGTAGGCAGTGGCGCGCACCTGCACTTCAGCCTGTGGGATCTCGCGGGAACGACGAGTCTGCTCTACGACAGGGCCGCAGAGGGTGGCCTGTCGAAGATCGGCCGCCATTTCATCGCAGGGATCGCCGAGCACCTGCCCGCGCTCGTCGCCCTCACCACGCCGAGCTACAACTCCTATCGTCGGCTGCAGCCGAGCGCCTGGTCCTCGGCGACGACCGCATGGGGGTTCGACAACAAGGAGGCGGCACTACGGGTCTGCTCGCCGTTCTTCAAGCGCGAGGAGCAGAGCTTCAACATCGAGTTCAAGACCTCGGATGCCAGCGCCAACCCCTATCTCGCGCTCGGCGCGATCATCGCCGCCGGCCTCGACGGCATCGAGCGGGAACTGGATCCGGGCGAGCCGAGCGAACACGATCCCGCGCATCTGTCGGCCGAGGACCTCGCCCGCGGCAAGGTGCGCTCGCTGCCCACCTCCATGTCCGCCGGCCTCGACCAGCTCGAAGCGGACGAGTTCCTCGTCGGCACCCTCGGCGATTTTCTCACGCGGTGCTACCTCGGAGTGCGACGATCGGAAGCCGAGGCCTTCGCCGAGGGGGACCTCGACTTCGAGATCCGCAACCATTTCTACCGGTTCTGAATCCATGACGACCTTCATCGACCTGTCCGACATTCCGGTCATCGACAATCACTGTCATGCGGTGAATGCGTTGCCTAGCGCCGACCCGGTGCTGTGGCACGAGCGTTTCACGGAATCCCCCGATCCCGCAGTGGGCGCGCATCACGTGCAGCACACTGCTTTCTACCGTCGACTCATGCGCCGAGCCGGAGCCTTCTACGGCATCGCGCCCGACCGGGAGGCCGAGTTGCTGAGGCATCGGGAGGAACTCGGCACGACGACACTCGTCCGAACCCTGTTCCAGGATGCCCGGATCGGCGGTGTCGTGGTCGACACGGGCTATCCCGCCCCGGAATTGGCGATGAGTCCCGCCGTGCTGACGGAGGCAAGCGGCACCGAATACGTGGCACTGCTGAGGTTGGAGGTCGAGTTTCAGAAGCTGGTGGTTCTGCACGATGACTTCGATGACCTGGTATCGGCCGCCGGAGAGCTCGTATCCGACCTTCGCAGCAAGGGCTTCGTCGGCTTCAAGAGCATCGCCGCCTACCGCACCGGGCTCGCGATCGAGCGCTGGGATACCGGTGCCGCCCGTCTCGCCTTCGGGGATGCCCGCGGCGAAGTCGCCGCATCCGGACGCGTGCGGCTCGGGTACAAGCCGCTGCTCGACACTCTGCTTCACATCGCGTTCGAAGCGGCCGCCGCGCAGCTCCTGCCGGTGCAGTTCCACGTGGGCTATGGCGACCCCGACGTCGACATCCGCCGGTCGTCGCCGCTCGAGTTGCGCGCCCTGTTCGACGAACCGGCCTACCGCTCAATGCCGATCGTGATGCTGCACGGGTGTTGGCCGTACTTTCGCGAGGGTGCCTACCTCGCGGCGGTGTACGGCAACGCCTACCTCGACGTGTCGTATTCGATCCCATTCCTCTCGAGGTCCGAGATGACGTCGATGACGAGGGCGGCCCTCGGCGCAGCGCCGTTCAGCAAGGTGATGTACAGCTCCGACGCGGTCGGGATTCCCGAGATGCACTGGATGGGAGCGATCGAGGGCCGCCATGCGATCGGCACGGTGCTCGGAGAAATGGTCGACTCCGATGAACTCACCGGGAGTGAGGCGAGGGATGCTGGACGGCTGATGCTCAATGCGACTGCCGCCCGCCTCTACGGACTCTCGGAGGCGGCGCAATGAAAAACGTCATCGACGGCAGCTTTTCACTCAACTGCCTGCATCAGCGAAGGAGTCTCTGAATGTGTCGCCTGCTCGGCTTCGTCTCCCGTCACCCGGTCACCCTCAGGGAACTCCTCGGAGAAGATGAACTCGCAGAATTTACGGAACTCTCTCTCAAGCACGGCGATGGATGGGGATTCGCCTGGGCGACCCCCGATGGTGTCGAGGTGGCCAAGGCTCCGGATTCGGCGCGTGAGAGCGCCCTGTTCGCCAGTGTCGCCGCCGCACAGAAGGCCGACCTCGGACTGCTCCACCTGCGCTGGGCAACCCTCGGCCTTGGCGTGGTTCCCGAAAACACCCACCCGTTCACCGACGGGCGCATCGCTTTCGCGCACAACGGTTCGGTAAAACCGCCGGAATCGCTCGATTCCTTCGTCCCCACCGATCTTGCTGCACTGCGGCAGGGGACAACCGACAGCGAACGATACTTCCTCGCGACGCTGGCCGCGGCGCGGTTGGGAGACCCGGCTACCGCGCTCGAGCGCACGGCCGCGCGTATCTCTCATGATTGTGTCTTCAGTAGCGTCAACGCCATGATCGCGACATCCGATGAATTGCAGGTTATCAACCTGTTCGACCCGGTGGCCGAAGCCCGCGAGGCCGAGCCGCACTATTACCGCATCGGCTATCGGATCGACGCTGACGCTGTCGTGGTCTCCTCGAGCGGCTGGGGCTCGGGCTGGACGTTCCTCGAGAACGGCGAGATGCTGACCGTCAATCGGGCAACCCGAGAGATACAGATCCGCCGCGCTACGGATGCTCCGGTGGCACCATGACACTCGCCGAGAATCGAATGGACCTGCGTGCGAGCGAGATCGCGTACAACGAATTGCTCGGACGGATTGTCGACCTGCGGTCTCCTCCGGGTTCGGTCATCAATGAGAAGGCGATGGGCGCCGAGCTGGGGATCGGACGTATGCCGGTTCGGGAGGCCATCGCTCGTCTCGCGACCGGGCGCTTTCTCACTGTGCTTCCGCGCCGGGGCGCTGTCGTGAGCCCGATCGGCCTCACCGACGTGCTCGACATGTTCGAGGCCCGGGAGGCCATCGAATGCGGGGTCGTCTACATCGTTGCCGAGCGTGCGACCCCGGCGGAGCTGGCAACCCTGCGTGACCTCGTCGCCCGCGCCGACAACGCCCGGGCCGGCACCGATCACGAAACCTATCTGCGCAGCGACCACGCGGTGCATGCCTATCTCGTGCACATGGTCCACAACGGGTTGCTGCAGGACGCCGCAGATCGCCTGCTGCTGCACAACTTGCGGTTCTGGCATCTTTATTGGTCGACCAGGCCGCCCCAGCCGTCGACGATGATGTCGCATTCCCGCCTCGTCGAAGCGCTTGAGTCGCATCATCCCGAAGATGCCGCTCGCGCCATGCGTGGTCACCTGCAGGCATCGCGGGCGCTTGTCCAGGAGGCGTTCTGAGCGGTCGGCTCCGACGCAGACAACCATGAACGTGACCGATGGGGAGAGAGCATGAAGATCAGTGAAGTGCTGGCCGTCCCAGTGCGCGCAGGCTTCTTCGCCGATGATCAGGCCGCCATCCTCGGTGGAGCGGTGCGCGATGGCGGAACCTACCTCGGGTCGCCGCTCACGCCAGGGTTTAGCGCTGTGCGCCAGGCCGGTGAGGCTGTCTCGGTCATGCTCCTGCTGGATGACGGGCAGGTCGCGCACGGGGACTGCGCCGCGGTGCAATACTCGGGCGTCGGGGGCAGGGATGCGCTGTTCGATGCCACCCGGGCCGTGGCGCTGATCCTCGAGCATGTTGCGCCGCTTCTGCGCGGGCACGAGCTCACCGATTTCCGGAGCATTGCCGCGCTCATCGACGGGCTGCAGGTGGATGAGCATCCGCTACCCGCTGCCATTCGGTATGGCGTGACCCAAGCGCTCCTGGATGCCGTGGCCAGGTCGCGCGGCCTCACGATGGCCGAGGTGGTGCGCAACGAGTACCAGACCGGTGCCGAGATCGAGCCGGTGCCCATGTTCGTGCAGTCGGGTGACGATCGCTACGACAGTGTCGACAAGATGATCCTGAAGCGAGCGGATGTCCTGCCGCACGGCCTCATCAACAACGTCGACACCAAGCTCGGCAGCGATGGGCAACTGCTGCTGGCCTACCTGACCTGGGTGCGCGATCGGGTACTCGCCCTCCGCGACCGTGCCGACTACGCGCCCGTTCTTCACATCGACGTCTATGGCACGGTCGGCATCGCCTTCGGTGGTGACTCGGAGCGCGTCGCTGACTACCTCGCGACCCTGGGCGAAGCGGCGGCCCCATTCCGGCTCCGGGTCGAGCACGCGATCGACGCGGGCAGCCGAGATGGCCAGATCGCCGCCTCGGCGGCTCTGCGCCGGGCACTCCGGGCGCGCGGCAGCGACGTTCAGATCGTGGTCGACGAGTGGTGCAACACCCTGGAGGACATCCGGTTGTTCGTCGCGGCTGGGGCGGCGGATGTCATCCACGTGAAGACACCGGACCTCGGCGGCGTCAACAACACGATCGAGGCGCTGCTCCTAGTGGCTCGCGGCGGACTCCTCGCCTACTGCGGCGGCACCTGCAACGAAACAGATCGCTCCGCACAGGTGAGTGCGAACATCGCGATGGCCTGCGCCGCAAACCAGGTGCTCGCAAAGCCGGGGATGGGCGTCGACGAGGGAATGATGATCGTCGGCAATGAGATGACCCGGGTCGCCACGCTGGTGGCTGCCCGTGCGGCACGAAAAGAGAGTGTGCTGTGACGCCGCTCGAGGACCTGCGAATCATCGCCATCGAGCAATACGGGGCCGGGCCGTTCGGCTGCGTGCACCTCGCCGACCTCGGCGCCGAGGTCATCAAGATCGAGGATCCGGCGTCCGGCGGAGATGTCGGGCGTCATGTGCCGCCCTACCAGGAAGGCGAGGACAGCCTGTTCTTCGAGGCATTCAACCGGAACAAGCGCAGTATCAGCCTCAATCTCAACACGGTGTCAGGCCGGACCGTTTTCAACGACCTGGTACGGGTGAGCGATGTCGTCTTCTCGAACCTGCGCGGTGACGTGCCCGCGAAAATCGGCATCACTCACGCTGACCTGCGCCACCTCAATCCCGCGATCGTCTGCTGTTCCCTGAGCGGGTTCGGCATGACCGGGCCCCGCAGCGCCGAACCCGGGTATGACTATGTGCTTCAGGGCATAGCCGGGTGGATGGACCTCACGGGTGAGCCCTCGGGCCCGCCGACCAAGTCCGGCCTCTCCCTGGTGGACTACTCCGGCGGGCTCGTTGCGGCCATCTCGATGCTCGCCGCAGTGCACGCCGCCCGGCGCGACGGGGTGGGCAGCGACTGCGACCTCAGCCTGTTCGACACCGCGCTCTCGATGCTCACCTACCCCGCGATCTGGGCGCTCAACGGCGACTTCGTGCCGACGCGAACCCGGCACTCCGCGCATCCTTCCCTCGTGCCGTTCCAAGCCTTCGAGGCCAGCGACGGCTGGATCGTCATCGCCTGCCCGAAGGAGAAGTTCTGGAAGCGTCTCGCCACGACGATCGGGCGCCCAGAGCTCGGCACAGCGGAGCTCTACGCCACGTTCACCGCGAGGCGCGAGAATGCCGGCACGCTACTCCCGGTCCTCGACGCGGTGTTTGCGACCCGCCCCGCGCTCGACTGGCTTACCGAGCTCCGTGCCGCCGGGGTGCCGTGTGGACCGGTGAATACCGTGTCCGAGGCGCTGGCGGACCCGCAGACGGACGCGCGCGGGATGATCGTTGAGACCGAGCATCCGCGGTTCGGAATCGTGCGCCAGGTGCGTAGTGCTGTCCGTGTGGGAGACACCACGCCGGAGTACCGGCGGGCACCACTGCTCAACGAGGATTTCGACTACGTGCTTCGGGATGTGCTCCACTACGACGCCGAACGGATCGCCCAGTTCGCGGCAGCAGCGGAAGAAAAGGAGGCATCATGACCGTGCGAGAGGGCTGGAACGGCAGGTTCTTCGAGGACTTTGAAGTGGGTGATGTCTACCAGCACGGACTCGGGCGAACGATCACCCAGGCCGACAACATCTGGTTCACCCTGCTCACCCAGAATACTGCGCGCGTGCACTTCGATTCCAACTACGCGAAGCAGACCGAGTACGGCCGACCTCTCGTCAACTCGACGTTCACGCTCGCCCTCGTGACCGGCCAGTCTGTCAGCGATGTGTCATACAACGTGATGGCGAACCTGTCCTGGAACGACGTGCAGTTACCGAACCCCTTGTTCGAGGGCGACACCGTCTATTCCTCCAGCGAGGTGATGGCCGCGCGTGAGTCGCGTTCGCGGCCGAATGTGGGCATCGTCACGGTGCGAACCGTCGGAGTGAACCAGCATGACGTGCCGGTCATCTCGTTCGAGCGCACCGTGATGGTCTACCGGCGCGGCTTCGGGCCACCACCGCGACCCGTGGGATCCCCGCGCCAGTGATGATGCCACTCGACTGGTTAGCTGGGCCAGACAACGGTCAGGCCACCGTCCACAGTGAGCTTCTGACCGGTGATGTAGCTGGCAGCGTCCGATAGGAGGAACAGGATCGCCCGGGCAATTTCGTCGGGCTGGCCGACCCGACCGAGCGGTATCGATTCCGCCGACCGCACGAGACCGTCTGCGCCCCCCGAGTTGATCGGATCGAGCGATTGCGGCGATTCGATGACCCCCGGAAGGACCGTATTGATTCGGAGTTGCTGAGGACCGAGTTCGAGCGCCGCACTCTTGACAAAACCGATCAGGCCCGCCTTTGCTGCCGAGTACGGGGTGTGGCCTTTCCAGCCGACCGCGGCGCCAGCGATGGAAGACACCACCACGATTCCGCTTCCCGGGCTGAGGTGAGGGGTGACCGCCCGGACCGTGCGCATCACACCGGTGAGGTCGATGTCGATGATGCGGTTCCAATCGGCGTCCTCGAGCACGACCAGTGGCGCCAATTTGAGGATGCCGGCGTTCGCAACCGCACCGTCGAGACGACCAAAATGAGCGAGGGTCTGATCGACGGCGTCCGCCAACTCATCGGTGTCCTGCACGTTCGCGGCAACAGCGAAAGCCTCCCCTCCCGCGTCGACGATCTCGGCGACCACGGACTCGGCGTCGTAGGGGTCTCCGGCGAAAGTTCCAACAGCGACGGCGTAGCCTGTGCTGGCCGCACGCAGAGCCGTCGCGCGTCCGATTCCACTTGCCGCCCCGGTGATGAACAGTGCGCGGTCCGTCATTGCATTACATCCCAACTGTCGGGCTCAAGGGCCTGTCCGGTGTAGATATTACCCGGCCGATCGCATCGGTTTCAGGCCGCGCCTGAAGCCGCTCGGTGGAATCTTTTTCCCGGCTGTTTTACCCCTGCCGATCCCCGCCACGTGAGTCGCGCAGCGCGTGCGGAAGCAGGTCGCGGGGGAGTGGGGGCGCGATCACCCAGAGCACCTCGGCCTGCGAATCGGTCGGGTTCGACCACTCGTGCAGGAGACGCGCAGAGAAGGTGGTCGACTCGCCGACCGTCAGCGGTCGGGGCACCGAGTCGACCACGAGGTCGAGCTGCCCACGCAACACGGTGACGAAGATGGTGACGGCGTCAAGAGTATAGGCGCCCGCGGAGCCTCCGCCCGGCAGGAGCAGGGTGCGCATCACCTGGATGAGTTCCTCATCCCGCGGCGTCAGGAGGTACTCGTCGATGTCGACTCCGCCCATCTGCAGGCGAGAGCCCTCCCGCACGACGGTCTCGGCCGGGTATTCGAAGAGTGAGCCGATAGTGACGCCGATCGCCTCGCAGATGCGCAGCAGAATCGGCACCGAGACCCGGGAGTGCCCACGCTCGAGCAGGCTGAGGAACCCCTTGGTCACACCGGTCCGCTCGGCGACCTCGAGGAGGGTCAATTGGCGCGACAGGCGCAGTTGACGGAGCCTCGGGCCGGCTTCATTCATGCCGGAGGAGGCATCCGGCGCGTCGGAGGCGTGGTGCGGCACCTGGCTCCCTCCGGTCGATCGGCGGCGATCGTTGACAAGTCCTGCGCGTTCTGTCACGATTCAGCAAAGTTTAGTGAGACTAAACCCCGCCGTCGTCGTCGAAAGTTGAATCCCCAGTGTTCGTCCCCGCCATCCTGCCACCCGGCGTCCCTCCCGTTTCGCCCTGGGCCGGGGTGCGGCGATGAAGGCCATCGTCTTCGAGGCGCCGGGATCGGCGCCCGTTCTCACCGACGTGGAACTCGCGCCGCCGAGAGCCGGCGAAGTGGAGGTGACCATCACCGCCGCCGGAGTTTGCCACTCCGATCTGCATGTCATCTCGGGGGACTGGGACATCGCGACGCCCGTCGTGCTGGGCCACGAGGGGTCGGGCGTGGTCAGCGCGCTCGGACCCGGCGTCACCGACCTCGAGATCGGCGATCATGTCGTGCTGTCATGGGTGCCCTCGTGCGGCGTGTGCCGCTACTGCCAGGCCGGCCGGCCCGCACAGTGCGTGCTGGTGGCCGAGGTGGTCGCACCGCTCGGTGTGCTGCACGACGGAACCAGCCGCCTGTCGCAGGACGGCCGCATCCTGCACCACTACCTCGGTGTCTCCTCCTTCGCCGAGCGAGTCGTGGTGCCGGTCTCCGGCGCCATCCGAGTGCGCAAGGATGCCCCGCTCGACGTGCTCGCCCTGGTCGGCTGCGCCGTCGCCACGGGTGTCGGGGCGGTGACGAAGACCGCGAACGTGCAGCCGGGTTCCACCGTCGCCGTCATCGGCTGCGGCGGGGTCGGACTCAACTGCGTGCAGGGCGCCCGCCTGGCTGGCGCCGCCCGGATTGTCGCCGTCGACATCATGCCGGAGAAGCTCGAGCTCGCCCGCCGACTCGGCGCCACCGACGTCATCGACAGCAGCCGCATGGATGCCGTGGCCGCGTTGAAGGCGGCGGTCCCGGAGGGTCTCGACTACGTCTTCGACGCCATCGGGAAGATCTCCACCACCGAGCAGGCCATCGCCGCCCTCGGACTCGGCGGGGCCGCCGTGATCGTGGGGCTTCCGCCCACCGGGCAGCACGCCCGGTTCGACCCGCTGGCGCTTGCCGAGGCCGACCAGCGCATCCTCGGCTCCAATTACGGCTCCGTTGTTCCAGAGCGGGACATCCCGTGGCTCGTCGACCTCTGCATGTCGGGCGAGCTCGATCTCGAGTCTCTCGTCTCCGCCCGCCGCCCGCTGTCCGAAGCGCCCCAGGCCCTCGCCGACCTCGCCGCCGGGCACGCCCTTCGCCAATTGCTCGTCAGCACCCCACCCCCCGCGGAATCGGAGTAGAAATGTCCACAGTCTCCCCACCGGCCTTGCGGTCGGAAACGTCGGCTACGTGGTGCTCGCGCCTGCACAACGCAGTGAATGTTCCTCTGCGGCGGTCCTGTGCCGAATCGAGTGGGCCCAAACCTGTCGCACAGGAACATACGCAGTGGGAAGGAGACACGCACGGGCGGACGGTATCCGGACACCACTGCCCGTTCAGCCCAGGCACCGAAGATGGGCTGGCGCAGTGGATAACCGTCGGGTGAGCAATTTTGCTCGATCGCTTACGCCTCTTTCGCCCCGCGCACAGTAGGGAAACCCCTTATTCACGAACGCAATCGGCCGAATTAGCCTAGAAGTCCGCAAGATTGTTTCCGCAGTCTCGGACGATCAAGGAGGATCTTTCATGGCCGACAACAGGGCAGTCGCGTATAAGTCACCGGGTGAAGTCGAGGTCATCGATGTCGATTACCCGACCTTCGAGCTGAAAGACGGACCGGGCGTCAACCCCGACAACGTCGGCCGGAAAGTACCGCACGGAGCCATCATCCGCACGGTCGCGACCAACATCTGCGGCTCGGACCAACACATGGTTCGCGGGCGCACAACCGCTCCGGCGAACCTGGTGCTCGGGCACGAGATCACCGGCGAAGTCGTCGAAGTCGGCCCGGGCGTCGAGTTCGTGAAGGTCGGGGACATCGTCTCCGTGCCATTCAACATCTCCTGTGGCCGCTGCAAGAACTGCAAGGAGCGCAAGACCGGCATCTGTCTCAACGTGAATCCCGATCGGCCCGGCAGTGCCTACGGCTATGTCGACATGGGCGGATGGGTCGGCGGGCAGGCGGAGTTCGTACTCGTTCCCTACGCGGACTGGAACCTCCTCGTCTTTCCTGATCGCGAGCAGGCGCTCGAGAAGATCATGGACTTGACGATGCTGTCGGACATTTTTCCCACCGGATTCCACGGTGCGTTCTCCGCCGGGGTCGGCGTCGGATCGACGGTCTACGTTGCCGGAGCCGGTCCCGTCGGGCTTGCCGCCGCGACATCCGCAATGTTGCTCGGAGCGGCTGCGGTCATTGTGGGTGACATGAATGCAGACCGTCTCGCGCAGGCTCGGAGCTTCGGATGCGAAACGATCGACCTGTCGTCCGGCGAGATCTCGGCGCAGATCGAGCAGATCCTCGGTGTACCCGAGGTCGACTGCGGAATCGACGCGGTTGGCTTCGAGGCGAAGGGTCATCACGGCGGCCAGGAGGCACCCGCGACGGTGCTCAATTCCCTCATGGACATCACCGCGGCGGGAGGCGCCATGGGTATTCCCGGGCTCTATGTGACCGGCGACCCGGGTGGCGTCGATGAGAATGCCAAGAAGGGCTCCCTTGCGTTGAGCCTGGGAACGGGCTGGGCCAAATCGTTGTCATTCACCACCGGACAAACTCCGGTGATGAAGTACAACTACGGCCTCATGCAGGCCATCCTGCACGATCGGGTGCACATCGCGAAGAATGTGAATGCCAAGGCCATCTCACTCGAGGATGCCCCGCGCGGCTATGCGGAGTTCGACGCCGGTGCCGCGACGAAGTACGTGCTCAATCCGAACGGATACCTGGACGGTAAGTAATCGACCGGTCCCACCCGCACTGCGCGGGCGGTAGTCGGCCGACATTTCCGCCGGCTAGTGCGCACGCTGTTCCGCAACGCTGTTCCCCCCATCGACGACTATCGATTGGCCGGTGACATACGATGCACCGGGGCTCGCCAGCCAGGCGACGACGGATGCCACTTCGGCCGCAGTTCCGCTGCGGCGGAGTGGTGTGCGCAGACCCTGCTCGTACTCGGAAGGCAGTTGTGAGCCCGTGGCGATCCAGCCAGGCGCGACCGCGTTCGCCGTGATGCGATGCGCAGCCTCATCAACCGCGAGCGCTCGCGTGAGACCGACCATTCCCGCCTTCGCCGCAGCGTAGCCGAGGTCATCGCGGGAGGCCATCACCGGCCCGGTGACGCTCGACACATTGACGATCCTCCCCCAGCCATTGTCGCGCATGCCGGGTATCAACGCCCTGGTCAGCAGAAAAGCGGTCGTGAGGTTCATCGCGAGAGCCCGGTTCCAGAGATCGAGACTCATCGAGATATCGCCGCTGTCCATGCCATCGTCGCCGACCGAAACCATGCCCGCGTTATTGACGAGAATGTCGGGGATGAGCTGTGCCACCGATAAAGCGGCGGACAGCGATGACACTGCCTGCTCGGTCTCCAATCGGCTCACGAACCCGGTGGCGTCAATTCCCGCGAGTCGCAGTTCGGCAACGCGCTCATAGATACGATCGGTCGTCGACGTCACAACCACCCGCGCCCCCAGGCCGCCAAGCTCCTTGGCCACCGCGAAGCCGATCCCCTCCCGGCCACCGGCCCCGCTGACGAGCGCGGTATGACCGCTCAGATCGAACGCAACGGTAAGGGGCACGCGCTCATCGTGCCACAGAAGAGCCTGTCAGCAGGGAGATCGGGTGGCCGGGGTCGGGCGGGCCGTTTCCAGGCCGCCGACCAACCAACGCGGTGATTGGTCCCGTGCGACAGATTTGTGCCGACTCGAGCCGGCACAGACCTGTCGCCGGGGAACATTCGCGCGGCACGAACGGTCGACTTCGAGAACTGCTGTCAGCGGGCTGCGGTTATCAGGCCGCGGCGGCGAGCATGATCGCCTGCTCGCCAGCGACCCAGGCGAGCATCGCGCATTTGACGCGGGCCCCGTACCGCGACACTCCACCGAGTGCGACCGCGTCGCCGAGTAGGTCCTCATCGGGCTCGATCGTGCCCCGCGAGCGCATCGCAACACGGAAGAGCTCGATGCGGTCCTTGAGCTCGGAGGTCGTCAGCCCCGGCCCCAGGTCCGAGAACAGCGACGCCGAAGCCTGGGAGATGGCGCAACCGTGACCCTCCCAGCGGATGGCGCGGATGCGATCCGTGCCCGGATCGAGATGCAGCTGCAGGGTGATCTCGTCACCGCAGGTGGGGTTGACCTGATGCGATTCGGCAGATGCGTGATCCTCCAGGCCTCGGCCGTGGGGGTGGCGTGACAGGTCGAGGATGACCTCTTGGTACAGGGATTCCATGGCTGAGCTCATGCGCTCACCGCTGCGTCCCGGGCGTGCGTTCCGTGATGGACCGCCGTGATCTCGGCGGGGCAGGGGACACCGGGGATGCTGGGACAGCGAAGCTGGGCATGGTGGACGGCCTCAAATCTCTCTACCCGCCAATGCTAGCCGCGCGCTTCAGCCGAATGGGTCCGGTGCCTGATAACCAGCCGGGTGCGGGGTTAACCCCGCCCGAAACGCAGCCGCATTGTTCGTGCCTCCGGCCGCAGGGCGTGTGTCGGCCAGACGTCGACGCCGCACGCCCGCGAGCCGAGTCCGTTTTGCGCCGCATCGATGTAGAGATACGTGCTGGTCGGCGTCGGCAGTTCA
The DNA here is from genome assembly GCA_038203515.1 of Actinomycetales bacterium. GTDB lineage: Bacteria > Actinomycetota > Actinomycetes > Actinomycetales > Microbacteriaceae > Lacisediminihabitans. Next base: position 33,204 of record JBBRDX010000006.1, read on the forward strand.
TGAGGGTGCCCCGCCGCAGAAACCTCTTCCGCGGTGTGCCGGGCGACGCTGAAGCCTGGGCGACGCCCGCGGTGATCCGGGATTGCCTCGACGGCTAGCCGTCCGGCCGTCCCCGTCAGTTCCAGGTGGCGAAGTCCCGGCCGGTGGCCGGTCTCCTGTGGGCGAGCGTAGGGCACGTTCAGGTCGTCGATGGCGCTGGTGAAGCCCCCCACCCGAGCCGCGTTCGCACTGTCGGGATAGGACTCGAGAGGCCCGGTGCCGAACCAGTCCGCGCTTTCCAGCTGCAGCGGAAGGGCGAATCGGATGCCGAGGCGCGGCCAGACGATATCCCAGCCCGCGGATGGCTCGATCTCCACCGTCAGCAGCAGCGAGTCCTCGAGTGCCTGCCAGCGCGCGTCGGTGTACACGCTCTCGCGGCCGGCCGCCGGGGCCCACCGTCGCAGCTCGCGGATGCCGGAGAGCCCTTCCTCCCGTTCGACGACCCGGCTGGTCAGGCGGTCGAGCCCTGCCGAGCGCCAGATCTCCGCGAGGGCGGGTGCGGGGAGCCCCCGGTCCTGCACAGCGGGATCGACCAGGTCGTAACTTCCCGGACCGGCGCGGAGGTCGTTGTCCGTGGGCGCGCGGAACAGGCTGAGCTCTGGGCCATCGATGGCCAGGCCGTCGATGTGAGTGAGGCGGCCGTCGTCGAAGGACCCGATTCCCAGGGTGCGGACTCCGGATGACGCCGCTCCAACGGTCCACCGTGGGAGCCTCGGCCGAGGCGACAGCACGAGCTCGGATGCGTCGTGTTGGCCGAACGCGAGCACGTGGCCGGCGTCGGCCCAGTTCGTGCCTTCGCGCAACCGCGCCTCGATCGTCAGCCAGCTTTCGCCCGTGCCGTCAACAGCGAGCGAGGGCAACTCGACCGAGACAGTCGCACCTGCGCCGAGCGGGGGAACCTCGAGGGTGCCCGACCCGCCCGGACTCCCGTCGCGCTCCATCCGCCAGACGAATTCGACGTCGTCGGAACCGAGCGAGTGCCGCATGCTGCGGATCTCGATGCTGCCTGCCTCACTGCCACCGGGATCCGCGGAAATCGCGAACCGGAATGGCGCCACCACCGCCGCGTACTCCGCGAGGCTCGGCATCGGGATGTCGTTGGAGAGGATCATTCCGTCCATCACGAAGTTGCCGTCGTGAACCACCTCGCCGAAGTCCCCTCCGTATCCGAAGTACTCGACGCCCTCCGGCGTACGGGTGCGGATGCCGTGGTCCCGCCATTCCCAGACGAATCCGCCATGCAGGCGCGGGTACCGGTCCACGAGGTCTTCGTACTGGTCGATGGCTCCCGGTCCATTGCCCATTGCATGCACGTATTCGCAGTGCAGGAAGGGCTTCGAACGCTGTCGGGCGGACTCCGCGGCGGAGCACCCGAGAAGCAGTGCGGTGTCGTCGCGGCCGATGGACTCGGTTTCCGGCACCGAGGGGTACATGCGCGAGTAGACATCCGTGTACGCGCCCGCATAGTCGCCCTCGTAGTGCACGGGACGGTCCGCATCCCGGTCGTGCACCCACGCGGCCATCGCCGCGAGGTTTGCGCCCGTTCCCGATTCGTTGCCGAGAGACCAGATGACCACGCTCGCGTGGTTCTTGTCACGCTCGACGGTGCGTTCGATCCGGTCGAGATAGGCGCCACGCCAGGCCGGGTCGTCACTGGGATTTGCTGCCCAGGCGCCCGCGCCGGTGCTGGCGTGTCCCTGGTCCCGAGAGGTCAGCCGACTGGCGCGCTCGACGACCGCAGCGGGATCACCGGTCCAGTTGTTGCCACTGCCCCCCGCCTCGAATCCATGGGTCTCGAGATCGCACTCCAGCACCACCCAGAGTCCGAGCTCATCCGCCAGGTCGAGCAGTCGCGGATGCGGCGGGTAGTGGCTGGTGCGGATCGCGTTGACGTTGAATCTCTTCATGCGTGCCAGGTCTTCGCGAGCATGCGTCTCGTCGAACACGCGCCCGCGATCGGGGTGCGCTTCATGACGGTTCATCCCGTGGAACACGAGCCGTCGACCGTTTACGAGCAGCTGGTCGCCGATGATTTCGATGGTCCGGAAGCCCAGTCGAAGGCTGATCTTTTCGGCGGCTGTCGAGACGGTCGCCCCGTAGAGTCGCGGCGACTCGGCCGACCAGGGTTCGACACTCGCCAGTGAGATCGGGGCGACCGATGCCTCATCCGCCCACTGCACGTCCACTCCCAACTCCGGCACCTCGACCCGCACCGGGTACGCGCAGGGACGGGCGCGCACCTCCGGATCGATCCACCCACGGCCATCGCGCCACGACGTGCGCAACCACACCTCGTCGATGCCGGCCTCCGGGAGAGCGCTCAGGGAGACATCCCGGAAGATCCCCGGGAGCCACCACTGGTCCTGGTCTTCGACATAGCTGGCATCCGACCACTGGTGCACTCGAACAGCGAGCACGTTCTCTCCCGCGCTCGCGAACTCGGTGACGTCGAACTCGTGGGCGAGCCGACTGCCTTTGCCGACTCCGACCTCGTGACCGTTCCACCAGACCCGGAAGGTGGATTCCACCCCGTCGAACCGCAGAATGAGGCGGGCATTCGCTCCGAAATCCTCCCCAAGCTCGACCGTGCGCCGATAGTCACCGGTCGGGTTCGCGTCCGGCACGAAGGGCGGATCGACAGGGAAGGGAAACTGCACGTTCGTGTAGATCGGGAGCCCGTATCGACCGTCGCCGACCAGCACCCAGGAGGCCGGAACGGGAATCCGATCCCATGACCCCACGTCGGTCGCGGGCTGCGCGAAGGCGTTGGGGTCTTCGCCGGCCGGCTGCGCGCTCGGAAGGAGGCGGAACGACCAGTCGCCGGCGAGATCGAGCCTCGGGGCATCCGAATGCAGCCACGAACGAGCGGTTCTTCCGCCGAAACCGGGCGAGCGATCGGTGAGATAGGCGGGAGAGAGAGACATCATCATTCCTTCACTTCGTGGTCACCGACCGAACGTCACGCGCGCACAATTCTGGCACCCGTGGGGGCCACAACTGAAACGCCGACCGAGTCGGGCCGCACTGGGCACGGCGCGCCGACCGCGTAGGCTGTCAGAGAGTCATCATCGGGCCTGGATTTGGGCTGTTTGCGTTCTGTTGAGCGCTGGTACCCCTCGCTCTCCTGAAGGTCTCCCATGCCGCACACTTCCGTTCCCCACCGCTCCGTGCATGGTCTCGGTGGTGCTCTCGGGCGTCTCGAACGATCCGAGATCGTCGACCAGCACGACGCCGAACTGCTGTTCGCCGCGCGCGGGGATGACCTCGAGCGACTCCTGGTGGTAGCCTCCCGTCTGCGCGACGAGGGACTCGCCCGATCCGGCCGCACGGGGATCATCACCTACTCGAAGAAAGTCTTCATCCCGGTCACGCAGCTCTGCCAGGACCGCTGCCACTACTGCATCTTCGTCGACACCCCCGCGGGACTCGCGAAGCGCAACATCCCCGTGTTCATGTCGCCGGAGGAGATCCTCGAGGTTGCGCGGCAGGGCGCCGCGATGGGCTGCAAGGAAGCGCTGTTCACACTCGGCGACCGCCCGGAGAACCGATGGCCGAGCGCACGCGCGTGGCTCGACGACCATGGTTACGAGTCCACTCTCGACTACATCCGCGCGATGGCTGTTCTCGTGCTCGAGGAGACCGGCCTGCTGCCCCACCTCAACCCGGGAGTCATGTCGTGGTCGGAGTTGCAACGGCTCCGGCCGGTCGCGCCATCGATGGGAATGATGCTCGAGACCACGGCGACCCGCCTCTGGTCGGAAAAGGGCGGGGTGCACTACGGCTCGCCGGACAAGGACCCGGCCATCCGCCTCCGGGTGCTGGAAGATGCCGGCCGTTCACGAATCCCCTTCACCACCGGTGTGCTGCTCGGCATCGGAGAGAACGATGCGGAGCGCGCGGAGGCGCTGTTCGAGATCCGCGGGTCGCATGAACGTCACGGCCACATCCAGGAGACGATCGTGCAGAACTTCCGGGCGAAGCGGCGCACGGCCATGCAGAACGAGGCGGACCTCGCACTCCAGGAGTACGTAGCGGCCGTGGCCGTCGCGCGTATCGTGATGGGACCGGATGCCACCATCCAGGCGCCCCCGAACCTCACCGACGTCCAGGAGCTCGGTCTGCTCCTGCGGGCCGGGATCGACGACTGGGGCGGCGTGAGTCCGCTGACCCCCGATCATGTGAATCCCGAACGCCCCTGGCCGGAGCTGGAGACCCTCGCGGGACTCACTCGGGAGGGCGGGTTCGAACTCCGTGAGCGTCTGACGACGCATCCGAACTACATTCGCGATGAGGAGACCTGGCTCGATCCGCGGCTGCGCAGCCACGTGCGTGCACTTACCCAGCCGGGCACCGGGCTCGCACGGGAGGATGCGCCGGTGGCGGGTCGCCCCTGGATCGCCGAAACCGATAACAGGGTTGGCGGTCTTTCCCATCTGCTCGACGCGGCCGAGCTGACCCCCGCGGCCCTCGCCGACACCGACTACGTGGCACTTCTCGGCGCGCACGGTGCCGATCTCGAGCGTCTCGCCGCGATCGCCGACGAGCTGCGCCGTTCCACCGTCGGCGAGGACGTGTCCTTCGTGATCAATCGCAATCTCGACCTCTCCCTCTACTATCCCGAACGCTCGACGGAAGGATCTCTCGACCTCGCGCTGATTGCCGCGCTCGCCGATGAGGCACAGGCCCTCGGCGCGACCGAGATCTGCCTGCAGGGAGCCCTGCCGGACACTGCGGACGACGCCTACTTCGAGATCATCGGCGCTATCCGTGAGGCCCAGCCCGACCTGCACATCCACTCCCTCCGGCCCGTGGAGATCGCGAACGCCGCTGCCCGGCTGGGCCTGAGCATCGGCGAATTCATCACCAGGATGCGCACGGCGGGCGCGAACAGCATTCCCGGTACCGGGGCGCGCATTCTCGACGACCGCATTCGTGCAGTGCTGAGCGAGACGACCGACCCGCCGGTGCAATCCTGGATCGAGGTGGTCAGCACCGCCCATTCCCTCGGTCTCGGCACGACAGCGACCATGGTCTACGGCCACATCGAGTCGCCCGCGGACCAGGTGGCCCATCTCCGACTTCTCTCCCGAATCCAGGACGAGACCGGCGGTTTCACGGAATTCATCCCGATGCCGTATCTGCCTCTCGAGGCATCCTCCCGCGTCGCCGCGGTGGCCGGCCCTGGACCGAGCCTGCGCCAGACCCGCGCGCTGCACGCGGTCGCCCGGCTGATGCTCACCGGTCGGATCGATCACATCCAGGCGGCCTGGACCAAGCTCGGCCTGGCCGGTGCCGACGCGGTGCTTCGCGGGGGAGCGGACGACCTGGGCGGCCTCCTGCTCGGTGGAACTCTTGCGCGCGCCGCCGGCGCGGAAGCCCACCGCGAGCTGTCGCTCGCCGACGTGCGCAGGATCGCCGCCGAACTCGGCCGGCCGCTGCGCCAGCGCACGACCGGATACGCAACTGTGCGGCGTATCGCGGCGCGTCAATCGCCTCGCGCCGTTCGGATGCTGTCACTCGAGGACCGGTCCGCAGCCCCTCTGCACAGTTCCGCACCATGAGTGTCGGCACCGGCGATAGCGCGACCGCCAGCACCGTCATCGTCGAGGGCGCGCCGGTGTTCTGCACACTGTCGGGCATCGATCAGCATGACAGCGACCCGGTGGTTCTGCTGCCGGGCGTTGGTGGCACCACCGCGAGCGACTTCTCGTTCCTGCTTCCCCTGCTCGCCCGCACCCGCCGGGTGCTGGCCGTGGATCTGCGCTACGGCAGTGCCGAGAAGCCGGGCATCGACGATCTCCTCGACCAACTGGCAGAGGTGCTGCGCCAGTTGCTCCCCGGGCGCAGGGTCACGCTCGTCGGATTCTCGGTGGGAGCGACCGTCGCGGCATCCTTCGCCGCCCAGAACCCCGCCGCCCAGAACCCCGCCGCCCAGAACCCCGCCGCCCAGAACCCCGGGGTCGCATCCCTGGTGCTGGTAACTCCCGTTCTGCGGGCGTCGAATCGACATCGGCTGCTGGCGGTGTTGCGCTCGATCCTGTCTGTGGGCGACCCCGAGGCGCTGCGCAGCCTCGACATTTTCTCTGCCTACAGTTCGACCTTCCTGGAGGAGCACAGCCCCGAGCCGTTCCCGAGTGGCGTGATCACTGGTGCCCAGTTCGAGCTGTTCGCCGACACCGAGCTGACGGATGCGCTCCCGCGAATCACCATTCCCACCCTTGTGGTGGGCTGCACCCATGACGACCTCGCCGGTGTCGAGGGGGCCTGGACGCTCTTCGCGTCCCTGCCGAACGCCCGCTACGCCGAGATCGACAGCGGTCACGCGGTGCTTGCGGAGCGCCCGGCGGAGGTGCTCGCGATCATCCGTGAATTCGTGTCCCATCCCTTGCGTCACCGCGCCGGATCCGTGCTGGAAGTAGCAC